>JAJHQZ010000003.1 GCA_020833055.1 Candidatus Korarchaeum sp.
CAGTAAATCATAAATATAAATTTCTCGTCATTCGTCGTATATATAGCTATCGCATGAAAATCTCTATATTATTTTTCCTTCTCTATTCGGATTATGAGAGACCTTCTATTAGTTTCCCTACTCATATTGCTTCTATTACCCATTCTATATGGAGAGGCTCAGCCGGATAATATGACTCGAGAGCTACCGGAGGGCAAAGAGGTGGATGAGGGGATAAACATTACTGAATTAAAGGAATTATGGGAAGAGATAAAGAACGCGCCGACGCCAGAGTTGATACCAGAGCCTAACGTATACGTCCCAGGAAGGGGTTACGTTACGGATGAGCAGGGGAGGTTCATCAAAAGAGGAATCAATGTGACGGATGAGCCCATCGATGTTGACCGCTACTATGACATTAATGGGAGTAGCTTTTACGTCTATCTGAATGATAAGCTCATATTCGGTAAGGTAGCAGACAGCCAGTTCAAAGGTACATATTTCTCAGTTTGGGATATGAGTGGAAATTGTCTTAATTGTGCCAGTGGTATACAGACATTTTCAGATTATAAGCACTATAACTGGATAGGGAATTACACCATGCAAACATATCCGAATTATTACAGGATACATGTGAAGTACTTCATACAGGCTATATTAACAGGTAACGTCTCCAAGAACGGGAAGGTAGTACAACTGAAAGTCAGGGATAATACTGGGAATCTTATTACGAGATTTGAGGCGGAGTTATGGAGCCAAGCCGACTTTTATAAGGGTAATACGAAATGGCGGCTCTACGGTTATCCTAATTATCCTGGTGGAGGGGCTTCTTACATAAGGGGGAAGAAGCTATCGGTCTCAGTGGGTTACGCTTATTACGCACTTCCCTATCCCAACAAGTCCTCCAGAAGCTTCGGTCATCCCTATGTGATCATTCTATACTCCCGCTTCTATCACCAATTCGCGATAATAAGCGCTTCCTAGTTTTTATTTAAACAACGTAGTGAGAGGTGATTAACCGATTTCCTTTTTTCTTAATCGCTCTTAAGACTGAATGATGCTCCTGATAGGTCTAACTATGCCTCAGGGTGCTTAGGAGAAGGAATGTGAAAGCGAGAGCTATGCTCTCACAAATAACCTAATATGAGAAGAATAGAGATAATTAAACTGTGTTAAAAACACTAATTTCTCCAAGCTTCTCTTAAATGTTTTTCCATATTCTCCCTAATGCAGTGTACTGCCGAGACTCAGCATAGCATCAAGATAGGCTCCTCAGCCTCCCGACGATCTCATTGACATCCTTTATCATAGTGACAGCTAGGGGAATCCTCATCACAGAAGCTAGCTTTATACCTAACTCATCCACGCTATCCGGCTGAGGGCCGTGGAGCACCACTAAGCTCGGCCTCACATCGACGACCTTCAGGGCCACTAAGGGGCTCCTCCCGGCGGATACTCTCGTGAATATCAGAGCCCTCTCAGTGGAAGTCCCGAAGAGCCTCATGAAATCCGATCCACTTAAATTGAGGATCGCCTTGAGGCTGTCTATTACCGTATAACCATGCACATAAGTCGGTTGAGAAGCTTCCACTATTATCCTTCCATCTATCGCCTCGAGGAACCTCTCCAGTTCAACTGGCAATGTGTACTCGTTCATATCTATGACGCTAGATAATAGGGGGACTAGACCCGTAGTCCTCACTAGGGATCTGAGGACAGCCCCTCCCCTCTTCTCATCCTCCTCTATCAGAGCCATCACAAACCTCTTGAGCACAGAGGAGCCCGGGCTCTTCCTCCTATTTGATTCATAATCGGAGACTACTGAAGCGGATACCCCTAGAGCCCTAGCCAGCTCACTCTGTTTAACTCCGAAGTACTCCCTCCACTTCCTCATCGCCTGCCCTATATTATCGCTGAAGAGTATATCCCCAGCTACTTTCTTCGCGACTACTTCCTTCAATATCCTCCTGTGGTAATTCGATAGGAGTTCCCTGTCGATATCATCACTCGCATCCATCGATACCACTTAGCCTTCATATCGCTCCCAGTTATAAAGTCTTCGGTATTCAACGATCATACATCAATGAGTATACCCTCTGATAGCATTATTTTCCTCAATATCCCGAGGAATTCTTGATCCTTATGCTCTATTTCCCTTATCTTTCCGAACTCCCTAGCTATCATCACTGAGATGATGTGATGGCAGGCCCTCCTCCTCCCCCTGATTACGACATTTAAGTAGTAATCGATACAAGAACAGATCAGATCTTCGAGGACTATATGATCGCCCATCTCCCCCCTAACGATGTAAAAGTATCTACCGCTCGGGGAGAAAACGTGCCTCTCGACTCTATCCCTCAGAGCATACTTAAGGGCCTTTACCGCGCTCCTCCATGGTAGGGAGGAGAGCATTGAATGTATTTTAATCCGCTTGACCTCATCATCCAAGGATGAGACCTGTCTGGGGGAGGCCGGCTATAGAGATAAACTTTGATGGTGAGACCTGGGTCGTAGTAGCGGACCTCCACGTGGGCTATGAGATTGAATTAGCGAGCCAAGGTGTTTACATACCTGACCAAAGCGAGAAAATATTTGAGGATCTTATCTCATTAGGTAGTAAAAATTTGTTCATTGCTGGGGACTTGAAGCACTCTATAGGTCTAGTTTTCAGTCATAGGATTAGGGGCTTCATAGAGAAGCTCTCTAAGAGCTTCGATAGAGTCGAGATCGTCCAAGGGAATCATGATGGAGGCCTCCTGAATTTAGCGGGAAGTAATTTCATAGTCCATGGGAGCAGGGGAGCAGCTCTAGGCGATGCTTGGATCTTTCACGGCCATGCTTACCCAGCGGAGGAGTCCTCTTCTTACGAATTCGGGATAATGGGGCATGTGCATCCATCTATATCATTGAGAGGTATCGGGAGGATCCCCGTCTGGGTAATCGGGGATTCTATCTGTGAGAAGCTCCCCGAGACTATAGTGATCATGCCAGCATTCAATACGTTAATAGGATATGGTGATATCCTCAACCCCGGGGATTACGGGCCGATATTCCCGAGGTGCCTAGATCCAGACTCCACTGATGTGCTGACGCTGGATGGGGAGTACTTAGGCACGCTCTCCTTCTTAGCTAGTAGATACGGGACTGATAACTGAGGGATCTGAACTCTCATAGCGATCTTCATTGCGTTCACGAGAGTTCATCAGGCCCCCGCTTTCCTGGAAAAGCTTATATATAGAGTCCCCGCCCTTCGGGGAGGGAATATTGAAGGGTTGGGATGTCGTCATCGTGGGAGCTGGCCCTTCAGGGCTCTTCTCCGCGATCGAGATAAAGAAGATCGTCCCAGAAGCTGAAGTACTCGTTATCGAGATGGGGAAGGATTTAGAGGAGAGGAGGTGCCCCCTGAAATCTATCGGTAGATGCGCTGTCTGTCAGATATGCGATATAGTCTCGGGCTTCGGGGGAGCTGGTACTTTCAGCGATGGGAAGCTCAACCTCACTAAGGATGTAGGCGGTGATTTAGCCAGTTTGATAGGTGAGAGGGAGTTCTGGGAGCTAGTAGATTATGTAGATGATTCCTTCTTGAAGTTAGGCGCTCCTAAGGAAGTCCATGGTGAGGATCAGGAGGAAGTGGAGAGGCTGAGGAGGAAGGCCCTGAAAGCAGGCCTCCTCTTAGTCCCATTCAGGATAAGGCACATGGGGAGTGATGGAGGTTACAGAGTCTTAATGAACCTCAGGAAGCTAGTGGATGAGATGGGGATAGAGATCAAGTTCGGAGCGACTGCTAGTAAGATCTTAACTGAGGGTAAGAGGGTATCTGGAGTATCTCTCTCCAATGGAGAGGAGATTATGGCTAAATACGTCGTCTTAGCCACTGGAAGGGTCATGGAGAGCTGGTTAGTCAGCGAGATGAGGAGGCTCGGGGTCAAGGTGGACGGGGGTAAAGTGGACCTAGGGGTAAGGGTCGAAGTCCCTTACGAAGTCATGCGTGAGTACACTGACGTCCTCTACGAGCCGAAGCTAATCTATTACAGTGATACGTTCGACGATAAAGTCAGGGTGTTCTGCGTTAACCCTAGAGGGGAGGTGGTCACTGAATCTTACTGGGGGATAGTGACTGTCAACGGTATCTCTAGGAACGACTTCAAGACGGAGAACACGAATTTCGCTATCTTAGTCACGACAGAATTCACAGCACCTTACAGGGACACTATCTCTTACGCTTTGAGCATAGCTAAGATGGCGAATGAGATAGCTGGGAATCAGCCGATAGTTCAGAGGCTGGGAGATTTGAAGAGAGGGAGGAGATCTACAGAAGCTAGATTGAGTAGAAGCATAGTGAAGCCGACGCTCCCGGGCTCTACTCCTGGAGATTTGAGCTTCGTGCTCCCCTTCAGATATCTGAAGGATATACTGGAGATGTTGCGTGCGATGAATGAGATAATGCCAGGGATATACTCAGATCACACGCTGCTCTATGGAGTGGAAGTTAAGTTATACGGAGCGAAGCTAGATCTGAAGCCCAATCTCGAGACCAGGGTTATAGAGGGCCTCTACGCTGGGGGTGATGGCGCAGGGGTCTCGAGGGGCCTAGTCCAAGCTGCAGCTTCAGGTGTGTGGATAGGGAGAGATATAGCTAGGAAGCTATCCCATGGCTAATCTCAATTATCACGTCCCTAAACCAGCTTGATCTGGGGACTTTGGAGTTAGTGTACTATCCACTATCTGATAATCCCCCGATATCTCTCAATCCGACTGGAGAGATCGAGATAGAGCTCATGAATTGCATCTATATTTGAGGAGGAGTTCGAGGTCGCTGAGATCGCTCTAGGGGCAGCGTCGAAGCTGGGCTATCGGCGGAGAAATTTTATTAGTTTTTACGCATCTTTATATAATGAGGAAAAGGGTGTTGGGAATGTCGATAGGGATCAGGGAGGAGAGGATCTTCAAGAAAAAATACGGGAGTTATTTGAAGATATTGAGAGAACTTAACATAAGAAATCCTGAGGAAGTAGCCGCTCTCTTAGCAGTAGCTGAGATTTTAACGAGTTATGAGAGGATTGATTTGAGAGTTTGATCATATCTTGGCCTTTATCTCCTCAGCCTTCCTCTTGACGTTTTGCAGAACGTCCAAGAATAAGTTGTTCCCATGAGAATCTATAGCCACCATAGTCGGGCCGAAGTTCTCAACCTCGACGACCCACATAGCCTCTGGAACTCCCAAATCGAGCCAATGGACATCAACAACTCTTTTCACAGCATTAGTCGCGAGGACGGAGACTCCACCTGGATATGCGAGATAAGCTGCCCCGTACTCCTTCATCGCTTGAGTAGTCCTCTCGAATAAACCACCCTTCCCTATTATGAGCCTCACTCCGAACTCCCTTATGAAATCAGCCTCAACGCTCTCCATCCTAGCGCTCGTAGTCGGGCCGAAGCCGTATATCTTCCACTCCCCATCGACTTTACCTACTATGGGTCCGCAGTGATACAGAGCCATTCCCTCCAGCTTAACCGGCACTTTATCCTTCTCCCCCTTTGAAGCGAGCTCCAAGGCCCTTCTGTGTACCTGGTCCCTTCCAGTTATTATTATCCCATCCAGATATACGACATCCCCTACTTTCAACTTCCTGACTTGCTCCTCAGTTACGGGGGTCCTCAACCTATACTCCGCCATAAGATCACCTCCCTCAAGGCGGTAAAACAATCTTCAAATTACCGTTCCTATCGAAGATACCTTCCGCCCTCCTGAAAGCCCAGCATTGAGTACTTATACCAACCGGGAGACTGGCTGGATGCTTGTGAGCCCACTCCACTTTGACCCCTAGGGCGTAAGTCTTGCCTCCCAGCCCCATCGGTCCTATCCCGAGCGAATTTATCATCTCCAAGAGTTCATTCTCCAGTTCAGCGAGCTTTGGATCGGGATTGGGCTCATCAAGCCTCCTGAAAGTCGCCTTCTTCGCTAGCTTTATCGCTAGATCGGCGCTCCCCCCAACGCCGATACCCACTATTATCGGTGGGCAGGGCATCGGACCCGCATCGACCATTGCATCTATAACAGCTCTCTTTATGCCCTTTATACCGAGCACAGGACTGAGCATGTATATCTTCGATGTGTTCTCACTTCCCCCTCCCTTAGCTAAGAAGAGAACTCTCATCTGATCTCCGGGGACGAGGTCTAAGTGTATTATAGGGACGTGCCTTCCAGTGTTATCCCCTGGGTTCTCACCGGTCCAAGGGTCCACTGTATTGGGCCTCAAGGGTATCTCAGCTGTAGCTCTCCTGACGGCTTCCTCTATTACTGACTTGATCTCCGACCTCAGGGGGAAATCATCGCCCAACTCTATGAAGAAAGTCGGAGTTCCCGTATCTTGACACATCGGCATCTTGAGCTTACCAGACGCATCTATGTTCTTCAAAATCGCCTCTAAGTTCGCTCTAGCGACAGGATTGTCCTCTGATTCATATGCTTTTATCAGAGCATCCTTGACATCCCTAGTGACATTAAAAGAAGCTTCCCGCATCATCTTAACGATACCATCTATAATCGAGGCCCTCAGGTCTCCCATCGGAAGCCCCTTCACCACACCATGTGTAAATTATTAACTTTTCTGATAAAGCTCCTACTCCTCACTTGGGAGAGATCTCAAGCGAGCACTGTACGGCGGGGAGGAGGGGAGGAAAAAGTTAAAATATTACACTGATTTTGACAGGAGAGATCCTAGCTTCCTTATCCCCTCCTCTATCACCGCCGGATCATTGTAAGAATAGCCCAGCCTCATCCCGTTCTTAGGCGTCCTCTTCCTCACATCCACCAAGCTCCCCTCTGATGGATCGTAAATATGACCTGTGAGTGGATAGAAGGCCTCCCCTGGGACATAAAGGACGTCATTCGGTATCGCTACCTCCTCCAAGAACTTTTTACTGTCGAAATCCTTTCTTGATGATTCCCACCATATGAAGAAACCGCCCGTAGGATCTGTCCTCGTCCCATCTGGGAAGCTCTCATCTATAGCTTTAGCCATGGCCTCATACCTCTTCCTGTAGCCCTCCCTGACTTTCTCTATGAATTTGGGGAAGTAGAGCTCGTAGTAAAGTTTGGCCATCTTCTGCGTTATTGTAGGAGTGCAGAGGTCGTGATAACCTTTGGCCTTCACCACCTCCTCCCTTATCTCCGGAGGCATCAAGTTATATCCGACCCTCAGGACGGATACCTCCTTGCTAGTCGTCCTCATATATATCACAGTGCTGCCTTCCTCATCGAAGGCCCTTATAGGCTTTATCCTCTCCCCTCTGAACTGGATCTCCCTATAGGCAGCGTCCTCCATTAGGTAAATTCCGTTCTCCTCAGCTATCTCCAGTAGCTTCCTCCTCCTGCTCTCAGGTAGTGTTGTCCCCGAGGGATTATCAGAATCTGGAATAACATATATGAGCTTCGGCTTCTTTCCGAGCTCTTTTTGAGCCTTCTTTATCGCATCCTCGACGTAATCCGGTATTATTCCGTCCTTATCCCCCGGGACGGCTATAGTATCCCCATAGAGCTTCGTAACTACGTTAACGAAACCCAAGTAGACAGGAGCGGGGACTATCACTATATCTCCGGGATTCAAGAGGACATCTAGTGCTAAGTAGATCATCTGCTGAGAACCAGTTGTAATCACAACCTGCTTCCATCCCTCATCCTTATCCAGATCTATTGAATCCCTCTCCCTCAGGAAGTTAGCTAGAGTTTTCCTCACATCAGGTAGACCATCCGTAGGACCGTAATTGTAGTCCTCTATCACATCTATCTCCCTTCCTGAGAAGACGCTCTCTAGCTCCTGGAGAGCCAGCCTCATCAGTACCATCGGGAAGGCTCCTGTAGGTATTACGCCGGGCTTACCCCCTGCGAAGTAATACTTGACATTATACCTGAGGAGTCTCCTTATCTCTGACTCGGGAATCAGCTTAGTCCACTTAGCTAGCTCAACGCCGGGCGGCGACAAACTCACACCTCAATAATCTCCTGAGAAAATAATTTAATCGTATTGGGATGTAGTAAGCGTTACTTAGGAAAAGTATTTAACTAGAGGTTCGTTATTTATCGCATAATATCCTGCTCAATTTCACCCCGAGACCTAAAAAATAACATAAAATTCACTAAAAATCTCCCCCTCATGGGATCTCAGGTATAATTACCACTTCGGCCTCCCTCTGTAACCCTCATCCCTTCCTCTGAAATCCCTCCTTCTCCTCTGGGGCCTGAAATCTCCCGGAGCCTGAGGCATATCCTCTGGTATCTCCTCGGCCTTCACGAAACCCTCATCATCCATCTCAATGAAGCTACCCATGTTCCCTAAGTTGAGTTGGACTTTGTCCTTATAAACGGTTGTGAAAGCGTTCTGCAGCTGTACTACCTTTCCCTCCTTCAGTTTCCCAGCGTGATTGCCCCACAGGACTAGGACCACTCTACCAGTTTCATCCCCAACTGTCGCTTCCGAGAGGGTCCTAGGACCCCTCTTCGTCTCAACAACTCTCGACTCACCAACTTCGAGGACCCGGACCTTCACGTTCACACTATTCTCCCCGGGTCTCAGATCCAATACCTTCCGACTCGTCGACATACTACTCGCCTCGAAGGCGTTGCCTTAATCCCAAGTTTCGCTATTTAAACGTATGCCTCGAGCGTTCAGCATTACAAAAGTTGGAAATCGTGATACGAGATCCGCATGAATCCTAATTTTTATTACTATAACTGGAGAGTATCCGATTAACTTTTAGTATATTTTCTAGTATTAGCTAAATTAAATTCATGAGCCGCTATCTCGAGCCTAAAATGATAAACATTAAAAAATCATAAACTCGCGTAGTAGTGGGAGATGAAGAGATATGGCTAACGATATCAACGTTAATGAGCTAATCCTGGATATAAGGAGAATTCTGGGAAATGCTCTCGCCAGGAGATTTATAAAAATGATCGGAAAGCCCCTCGATATAGTGAAGATACTATCAATTTACGCTGGATTAGAGGACCCATCGTCTGTGAAGGAGAAGGTCCTCTCCGAGATAGTAAGCTACATACTGTCTAAGTCGGCCGATAAGTTCGGATTCGATGAATCCATCCTGAAGGAGAGGCTCAAGGACCCTTACATGAGGAGGGGGATAGCTAATATATTACTTGGCATCGCTTACTACGGTATAACGAGACCTCAGAAATTATACTCGCCTTTCATGGTCGTCTGGGACTTCACTAAGAGGTGCAACCTCTCCTGCCTTCACTGTTACGCGAGCGCTTCATACCTACCGCCACCGGATGAGCTGAACCTCGATGGGAGGCTCTCCGTCTTGAGCCAACTTGATGAAGCTGGTGTTGCTGCTATTTCGTTCTCGGGAGGAGAGCCATTAATCGTCCCCGATTTCTGGGAGGTAGCTCAGAGAGCTGCTAAAGCCGGTATGTACGTTAGCGTAGCGACGAACGGTACTCTGATAAGGCCTGAGGTAGCTAGGAGGCTGAAGGGGATCGGAGTTAGGTACGTTGAGGTGAGCTTGGATTCGCCGAATCCCGAATCTCATGACAGCTTCAGGGGGATAAGGGGCGCGTGGGAGAAGTCAGTGGAGGGGATAAGGAACGCTAAGAGTGCTGGAATGGATGTGGGAATCGCTATGACGATAACTAAGAAGAACTACAAGGAGGTGGCGGATATGATAAAGCTAGCGAAGGAACTGGGGGTGGATAGGTTCATAGCATTCAACTTCATACCGACTGGGAGGGGGAAGGACATAATTGAGTACGATTTGAGCCCGAAGGAGAGGATGGAGGTCTTAGAGCTCCTTTACTCCGAGCTCTCGAACGGCTTCCAGGCTTTCTCAACCAGCCCGATATATGCGATAGTCTCCCTGAAGCATGTCGATAAGGGAGGGAAGCTCACTCCGACTCACTTCGCCGAACTAGCGATCCCCGAGGAGTACATGTATGCTGGATTCGCTCTAGCCGAGTTCCTCGGTGGCTGCGGGGCTGGGAGGATATATTGCTCTATAGAGCATAATGGAGACATTCAACCGTGCGTCTTCATGCCCATAGTATTGGGGAACGTACTGAGGGATGGCTTCCTCAAGGTCTGGCATGAGAACGAACTCCTGAATGAGCTCAGGGATAGGGATTATTCTGGATACGCATGTTCGACATGTAGCTATAGGTACATATGTGGGGGATGCAGGGCCAGGGCATTAGCTTACTACAACGATCCCCTCGGACCCGATCCGAGTTGCGAGTTCAATGAGAAGCTCTGGGATGAGTTGAGAGCTATCTCTATTTATCATTGAGCTTCTCCAGTATTATATCGACTAATTTCGTTTTTCTATTTGCTAGGAGCATGAGAATAGCTCCTTCCCTCTCAGAGAATTCTATTATTTTCTGAGCAGAATCTGAGCACTCATCGACGTAGATGCAATTCTCACCCACATACCTGGCCACTGATTTTGCCCCGAACCCACTGACGAATATCTTAACGATGAAATCCTTCTTAGATAGATCTCTGAGGAATCTGGCGAATAGAGATGTCCTATCTCTCCTGTCCTTCCTGAAGTTCGCGGATACAACGAACTCCCTCTTATACTTCCTCAAGAAGTAGTTGATTAGTATCTCGGCGCTCTCAGGATCGTTCACTTTCGAACCATCGTACCAAAGAAGCTCCCCCTTCTTCCTCACGCTGAGTCCCCTCTCTATCTCCTCAATAAGTCCGGTCCTCTCCTCCTCACTCAGAGTGTCGTTCATCAGCTTGAGGACTTCCTCTATTATGCCTATAGATTCCGAGCAGGGGATACCGTAATTCCTCGCCCTTATGTAATTAGCTCCGATCCTCTCAGCTCTCCCCCTTATTATCCCCTCTATATCGCTCCTTTCCTCCCCATTGATGACGAACTCCACGGACTCATTGAACGAAGAAGCAATGGATTTAGCTATCTCGATCTTACTCTCTCCCAGGAACTCCGTATGATCGAGCCTGACGTTAGTTACTGCGATGACTTCTGGCTCAATTATCCGATGGAAGACCTTCATCGTATAAGGTGTTATCGCTTGATTCTCTATTATCGCGATATCGTGAGGGATTTTTATCACCTCAAAGTTCTCATCAAGGACTGATTTGGGTCTATTAATCTTAAATACTCCTTCTCCCACCCATAGTAGAGCTTCATCCCCCGTCGTCTTAGACACTACCCTCAACCCCCTCCTCACTAGTGCCTGGTGAAGCATCCTCACTGTAGTCGTCTTCCCGCGCGTCCCTGAGATCGAGATCCTCAAGATAACCACCTAACAATATGATAAATCGCATAAGAAAGTAGAAATACTGCCGAGAATAGGGAAGCTGTCTTGATCTGATCCCTGCTCGAGTGAGTATCGTACGCCATTTGGCCGGATAGCATCGCTAATACGAGGGATAGATGGTCTGAGGAAGCTAAGGAGTAGGGGAGCATTGAAGTAATCGATATGAAGAGTTGAGCGTGGAAGACTCTCATACCATATATGAGGAATCTCCTGAAGAGGAATTCCCCTAATATTAAGGAGATCAAGAAGCAGAACAAGAACATGACAGAAAAGATAGGCTTATCTACCGCATAAATAGCGCCTATTACTGGGTAAGGGACTACGTTTCTGACGTTATAACGCCTGAATAGGACATAAGATAGGAGGATCATAGAGGATGATATCGCGTACTCTGAGAGCATGTTCAGACCTCCCCGCACATCCTTTTATCCATTTAGATAAGGGGGCGCTCTGGGAATGGCTTGAAATTTTTAACATTAATGCTGGAGGCCCCCTCACACTAGGGAAAAATTTTTAAGAAAAAGGTTCTCGATACCTCGGACCGGAGGTGTCCGTTATGGCCGAGGAGTTGAACCCATGGGAGAATGCTCTAAAGCAGCTAGATAAAGCTGCAAAAGTTTTGAACTTAGATCCGGGGCTACACCAAATACTTGCGACGCCCAAACTAGTGCTGGAGGTCCAGCTCCCAGTCAGGATGGATGATGGGTCGATAAAGGTCTTCATGGGATGGAGGGTCCAGCACAACGACGCCAGAGGGCCGTTCAAGGGCGGGATAAGGTACCATCCGAACACGAACGCTGATGAAGTAAAGGCTTTAGCTATGTGGATGACTTGGAAGACGGCTGTAGTCGATGTCCCATTCGGCGGTGGGAAGGGTGGAGTTAGGGTAGATCCGAAGGCACTCAGCCCGGGAGAGCTGGAGAGGTTAACGAGGAGATATGCATACGCTATAGCCCCGATAATAGGTGTAGATGTGGATATACCCGCCCCAGATGTCTACACTAATCCCCAGACGATGGCCTGGATAGCGGACACTTACGCCGCTATAAAGGGCTACTTCGAGCCGGGAGTTATAACGGGGAAGCCCCTAGAGATAGGGGGGAGCGAGGGTAGGACTGAAGCGACAGCTAGAGGGCTCCAATACGTCACAGAGGAGGCATTGAAAGTCCTGAATATGGATCCGAAGAAAGCTAAAGTAGCAGTCCAGGGCTATGGTAATGCGGGTTACTTCTCAGCTAAATTCATGAAGGAACTCGGCATGAAGGTCGTAGCTGTCAGCGATTCGAAGGGAGCGATATACAACCCAGATGGGCTAGACCCTGAGAAGGTCTTGGAACACAAGGAGAAGACTGGTTCTGTAGTCGGATTCCCAGGGGCCACTTCCCTGGATAACGATCCTCAGAGGGCAAATGAGAAGTTACTGGAACTAGATGTCGATGTGCTCATACCTGCTGCTGTGGAGAACGTGATAACTGATAAGAACGCTGATAAAATCAAGGCTAAGCTAATAGTCGAGGCAGCGAATGGACCGACCACACCTGAGGCCGATAATATACTCTACGAGAGGGGCGTGGTAGTTGCTCCCGATATACTCGCTAACGCTGGAGGGGTCACTGTGAGTTACTTCGAGTGGGTGCAGAATAGGACGAGGGAGTATTGGGACATAGATACCGTGAGGATGAAGCTCAGGGCCAAGATGACGAAGGCATTCAGAGATGTGTATGAGATGCATAAGGAACTCAAGGTAGATATGAGGACAGCAGCTCTCTGCTTGGCGGTTAAGAGGGTAGCTAAGGCTATTGAACTGAGGGGGATCTGGCCCTAAAAATATCTCCCCTTTTTATTTTAATTTCCTTCCCTTGATTATTTCGAGTCTAATCTCCTCGATCCTCTCTCCGCATCGGGAGTCCCATCTCTCAGGTAACATACGCTAAGGTCTGAACTATCGCGATAAGCACTATTATGAGTCCTATGAGGATGTACTCTAACCAGTTCGGATTTATTGGTATGATCACTTCTAGAACTGCCTTATAGGCGGATATGAGACTCCTCAGAGTAGAGGATATCAACGTGCCGATTAGTATTCCCATGCTATTTCGGTGATACCGATGTCGTGAAGGCCCTCGAGCTAGGGGATAAGGGGTACCTCCTCGTGAGCTGGGAGGTGAGGTATGAGGGAGATCCCAGAGTACTATTGAGCCATCCCCAATTTTCAAGGCTCTATCTGGGAATATTGAGATGAATTCCCGTGTTTATTTGAACATCATCCTTTTTATTTTAATACTCCACTGAGCGGGAAGTGGTAGTATGTCTATATCAATAGAGGATGCCAAGAGTTTCATCCAATCGGCTTATCCTATAACATATCCCGTGATTTTTGAGAGAGCTAAAGGAATTGAAATGTGGGATGTCGAAGGAAGGAAATATCTAGACTTCCTCGCTGGTATAGGAGTGATGAACTACGGTCATTCTCATCCAAAGATAGTTAAGGCTGTTCAGGAGCAGATAGAGAAGCTTTCACATGTCTCAATGCTTTACTATAATGTCCCAGCGATACTTTTAGCCAGGAAATTAGCTGAAATAGCGCCGGGGGATTTGAGGAAAACATATTACGCTAACAGCGGGACCGAAGCTGTCGAGAGCGCAATCAAGCTAGCGAAGAAATACTCCGTGAAGGTAAAGGGAGGCACTGGCTCTTATATAATCGCATTCGATTGCGCTTTCCACGGGAGGGGAGGCCTCACACTCACGCTCACTGCATCGCATAAGTACAAGAAGCTGATGGGCCACTTCGCCAACTATCCCGGAGTCGTCCACCTCCCAACTCCCTATTGCTACAGGTTCCCCGGGGACGTTGAGACTTGCAAGCAGTACACACTCGAGAAAGTTGATGAGTACATAAAGTACCGCTTGGGACCTGAGAACACGGCAGCCGTCATAGTAGAGCCAGTGATGGGGGAGGGAGGAATAATAGTGCCTCCGGATGGGTGGTTGAAGGAGTTAGAGAGGATATGCAGGGAAAATGGTGTGCTGCTCATTGTCGATGAAGTTCAGAGCGGATTTGGAAGAACTGGAAAGATATTTGGACATGAATGGGAGAACGTGAGAGCCGATATAATGACAATGGCTAAGGCCTTAGGCGCGGGCCTCCCTCTAGCTGGTATAATGGCAACTGGGGATGTTGATAAAGCTTGGGAGCCTGGAGACCATAATGTGACATTCTCAGGCAATCCCGTCGCTTGTGCAGCTGCTTTAGCGGGTATAGAGGTATTATTAGAGGAGAGATTGCACGAGAACGCACTCAAAGTCGGTAATTTCATAATGGGTAAGCTGAGAGATGCCTCTCTGAAGCCCGTGGGTGAGGTGAGAGGGAGGGGCCTCTTCATAGGCATCGAGATCGTGAAGGAAGGGAAGAAACCGGATCCGGATGCTACTAAGAGGATAGGGAATGAGATGTTCAAGAGAGGGTACATAATTGGGACTGGCGGTATCTTCGGGAATGTAGTGAGGATAGAGCCACCTCTCATCGTGACTATGGAGCAAGCGGACAAGATGACCGATGATTTGATAGATGTGATCAAGAGGCTTCAGTAAAATTGGGGTCGATTACCCCTGGGTGAATCATCCGTCCCCATCAGTCTGGGATGGCTATCTCATCCCCCTTGAGATGCAAGCCGAAACCTAATTAATCTTTTCCGTCGTCGGGTATAGCATTCACTACCCGTTCCATCTGGGATAGCCCCTTATTGCTATCCTCATTGATGACTTTCAGGGGCAACGGGGCTCCCCTCATCCTGCGCATGTACCATTCGGTGCTACTTACCACCACATAGGCGCAGAAGGACAGGATCTTCTACTATGAACTTATGTGTGTATTCACATAAGAGTCATAGTTAACTTCTTGGGGACTGCTGACGGATCCCATTGAAGCCATCTCAACTACTCACTGTTCGGTCCTCTAGATCATCTAACGACTAGAAAAACGCTCCAGTCGACTGAAATTTCTAGTTAAGAAGCTCCCTACTTTTCCAAAGGTCTCAGTTCATTTTATGAGGTTTTCATTGAAGCAGTATGGAACGTTAAGCTTTCGGGGGAATTATCCACCGCATAGTAAAGCTTAGATAGGAGAGCGAGGCCCCTTATGATGACAGAGGTGAGGGGATGAGGGAGTGGGGATTATATACTTCTTACCGTGATATCAAGGGGGAGGTGCTTAAAGTTAAATGACATACAAGTCAAAGAGGGGCCATTATGCTGATTACATCATAAAGGCCGTGAGGGAGGATTCCCCCTGGATGTTGGATCTGAGAGGGGGGTTCTCGCTCTTACTACTGAGGGATCTCAATGTAGATGGTAGGAAGGTGAAATGCGGGTTCTCAATGGAGTACAGGACATCTCCGAGTAGCAATAGATCCGGTAGATTGAATCCCATGATTTTGATAGAGGATGGGAGTGAATGGAGGGTCTTAGATTCCCTATGGACGCTTGGGAGGATAGCTGGGGGAACTACTGCTTCAGCTTTCTCTCAGAACCCCTCCCTCCTATTGGATCCCCCATCGTCTATCGCGATAATCAGGAGAGTTTTAGCTAGAATCAGGGATATTGAGGTATCAAATTTCAAGGACTTGTCTGAAATCCTGAATTATCTCCCGGAATCCTCAGTTATCGGTGAGAAATCGGAGGAGGAGATAAAGTTAGCCCTCGAATCGATTTCTGAATATCTGAAGGATAGGGAAGTGAGCGTATTCGGAAGGATAAGTATCCTCCTGGGAAGCTGGCCTGTTGAGGAATTCAGAAAGAGATTTTCCCTCAGCTTAGAGGCAGTGAGGATGATGGAGGAGGAAGTCCAACCCCTCTACGATGAGATATATCAACTCGCCAGAGTAGATGAGTTCGTGTGCTTCAGGCACGATGAGTTCTCCCTCTCTGGGGAGGATGCCGAGATCTCGCAATCCGTCTCCTTGGGTTGGATCTTTTACTCCTTCGAGAGGAGCTCCTCCGGGGAGGGAATAAGCAAGGAATACTATAATGAGCTCGGAAGGGCTCCTTTAGAGCATGAATTGGGTTTGGAGGATGCTGCTGGATGGAAGGAGATAATGGTGGAGTACGTGAAGAGGATATTGGATGATTGGCTCTCTAAGAAGAAGAGGATCTTATCTGAGGAACCTGAAATCGATGTTAAGAGCGAGACCCTGAGGAGGATGCTTAGAACGGTATTAGGTGAGGAATATAGCCTTAGCGGGAGTTTAGAGGGATTCTTCTGATCGATCCCAGGGATAATTTCCATGCTAAATGTTATACGGTGACTTACGACGGAGCTTAATATAGTCCCCCTCCCCCTGTACGGGGGGGATCGGTTCAATTAGCCATCAAAAGTTGATATTAGAGCCTTTCTCAGTTAATTGAGCTCAATGGAAATTCATCCCAGAAAATACTATCTATTTTATCTCATTTGGTTCGCATAAATCTCAGAAAATCCATTCATAATGAATTCGCGATTTTTATCTGCGTATAGTTCGAGAGAGTCGAGTTGACCTCCGATCTGACAGCAAAATTAAGATATCTTAGAGCTTATCCTCAAACTTAGGGCAATCAGGCAGCTCTTCGTAATCTTTTTAAATAGAATATGAGTCATTTTATGCATAGGGAGGCGGAGGTGGGGTGAAAAATGGAGAGGGCCTTCGAATACCATGTGATAGGTGAGCTGTTCGGCATCAACAGGGATCTACTCGAGGATATCGGTTTCGTAGAGAGCGCGTTGATAGAGTCCGTCATGAACTCCGGACTCGCGTTATTCGATATAATAACGATGCGGAAACCTAACTGCGGGGTCTTGAGCATCGCGATAATAGGAGAATCTCACGCCGCCGTTCACACATGGCCGGAATCAGGAAGTTTAACTGTATCGATCTCCTCGTGTAAGGACTCTATTAGCACTTGGAGGGTCTTCTGGGAGCTCAAGAGGATATTCGGAGCTATCGATCACAAGGCAATTGAGTTGAGGAGCGGGATCCTCTTATTGGAGAGAGTGAAGAAGGGTTTGCTAGAGGCTATTGCCTGACGATCATTTCCTCTTGACCTCAAACTTTATCCTCCCGAACCCCATGTTCCTCATATATCCTACTCCTATCAGTTCCCCGAACATGAGGTAAGTAGCTAGCCACGTAGCCATCTCCTCATGCGAGGATCTATGCCATTCGGGATGATCTATCACCTTGTAATTCACCCATCCCATGAAACCGACGAATGTCCTCCCTCCGCTCATCTCAACTGGTTTAGTTGTGCATAATTCGTATCCCGTCTCTACAACACTGAGATCGGCCCATGTAGCGACTAACCTAGTTTCCGGGCCTTTCTTAGGTGAGAGAGCATTCCAAGCTGAAGCTAGAGAGGAGACTATAAGCCTCGGATTTGGATAGAGGTAGCAGTACTGAGAAGTCGCCCTCTTGAAGCACGTCGGTGTGAGGAAGCGGAGCCTGAAATTCTTGCACGGATTTTCCTGAATGAAGTCCAGTATATTTATCTCTTGATGCGAGTAAGATGTCACTTTAAATGGGATATCTTTTATCGTTATAGTCGGCTTTTTGTATATCCAAGATTTTATTGCATCACTTACCACATTATCATTAAATATTATTATAGAACCTCTGTACTCAGATCCTATGTAAACAGGCTCCTCTAAGGAGCCGCAAGGCATCTGCTTCCTCTCTTTCCTGAGGGCCTCAACGAATATCTTTTTAGAGGAGAGTTCCAAGGCTTTCGCGAGCAGGGGATCCTGAGAGGATATCGATCTCAATACAGCAGCCCTGAAGAGAGGTCCCGTGAAGGGTATCACACCATCCCCCTGACTGGTCGCTTCGACCTCTATTATCGAGATCATGTTTTATTCCCTCACTTGAATTACTACTCCATATTAAAAGGGAATCCGCTATTGGGTTGGGGTAGGGCATATGAGTTGGAGATGCCCGGGTAAGCCTATAGTACTGATAGTGGGGCTGCCCGGCAGCGGCAAGGATGAAGCTTCGAAAACGCTCCAGGAGGCTCTAGGGTATAAAGTCATAAGGATGAGCGATTTATTGATGGAGGAAGTTGAGAAGAGGGGATTGAGGAGGACTAGGGAGAGCTTAAGATCTGTCGGTATCGAGCTCAGGAGGGAGAGGGGGGCTAGCGCTATCGCTAAGCTAGCTATAGAGATCATCAAGAGATCCCCTCCCCCCCGATGCTACGTCATAAATGGTATAAGAAATATTGAGGAAATTGATGAATTTAAAAAAGAGTTTGGGGAAGATGTAGTAACCATAGCGATATTATCCTCCAGGTGGTTGAGGTTCATCAGGACGTCCCTAAGGAAGAGGGAGGGTTTCGATAGGGGGAGCTACGAGGAATTCCTGAGGGAGGATAGAGAGGAGATAGAGACCTTCCATCTCGGGGATGCCCTAGCTTATGCTGATCACTTCCTCCTCAATGATGGGTGCCTCGAGGAATTCAAATGGAAGCTCCTTTCCCTAGTCACCGGCTGACCGATCTCCATCTCAACTTGAGGCTATCAGCGAGTTCGAATGCCTCCCTCATCTCATCCGAACTGACCCTCCTATTCATCTGGGGTACTTGGTGAGCCTTGTACTCCGGCCTGTACTGGTCCATTATGTTCACGAGGGCTCTCGGTATGTTCTTAGATATCCAGATCAGTATGGGCTTAGTGCAGCATTCTATGTGATTGGGCAGTACTAGGTGCCTCACTATCATCTCACCTGGCGGGAATTCGTAGGCCATAGATAAGTTCCTCTTAACGACTTCAGAATATCTGGGAATCCCGCTCAAGGTCCTGGCGCATTCATCCCTCCAATACTTGAAGTCAGGGAGCCAGAGATCTACGATACCGAGTAGGAGCTTCATGCTCTCCTCACTCATGTACATATTCGAGTTCCATATCACGGGGAAGTCCTCGGAAGCGTACCTTAGGGAGAGCAATATCGTATGTATATTCGGGGTCGGCTCCCCACCTACTAAGTTTATGTTCCTGACACCCCTCCTCCTGAGATCGTCCATCAGAGCAGCTAATTTCTCGGGAGATACTACCCTCCCGGATTCAGGGAATTGAGATATATCCCAGTTCTGACAGTATATGCACCTGAAATTGCAGCCAGAGAAGAATATTGTACCCGATGGGCTGACTGGAGGTTCTTCCCCCATGTGGATGAAACTACTCGAGACTCTCGTCTCCCTCACCCTGCATACGCCCGATCCTCCCTCGATCCTATTGACGCCGCACTTCCACTCGCAGAACCTACATTTCCCCGCGAGCTCTAGGGATAGGTATACTTTGACATCTAAGAGGGATATCCCGTCATCGCTCCTCTTAGGGGTCTCATCCCCCTCTAAGATTTCCCTGAGGATCCTCAGACCTTCCTCATGAGCTTTCCAGAGGTCATCCGTTGACTCGAGCCTGATGATCTTCGAGAGCTTGAAGAGAGGTAGCTTCCTCCCCTCAACTACGTCTATGTAGCGAGGTATGGACTCCCTTATCTCCCTCTCCTCGAACGCCGTGATGCAATCCGGCCTCAAGAACCACATTCTCTCCACCGAGGGAGGCGGAGGTGGGGGTCACCCGGCGCGAAGTACGGAGGGTGGCGTCCCAAGGGACGCCCATGATCGGGGCCAACGAGGGGCCCCTTCCCCCGCACTATATCGCGATAGCCCACGGAGGGGCTAAGCCCGCAGAGGGCCGGGTGACCCCATGACTTACTGTATGAGGTGAGATAAATACCTTTCGATGCTCAAATGATTGCACTACCACTCCCTCACTTATGTTTTTAGAACTTCAGCGAATATAAAATTGAATGATATCTTCATTTTAATCTAATTCTGAGTTAATTATGAGAACTCATTTGATATTCTTCCCCGGCGAATCTCCAGGAGGAATCTTTATCTTTTAAGACCAGTGAAAGTGCTCGTGCTGATAGACAGAGTCAGGTTCGGACCCGCCGGATATCCGATCGATGCCCCCAGGGAGAGAGCCTTCTCTTACCTGAGGGAAATAGGTCTCGATGCTATGGAGTATCAAGCTGTGAGAGCTATACCTAAGAACGAAGATCTACTCTCTTGGGTGAGGAATGAAGCCTCTGAAAACGATATAATGCTAACCCTACATGCCCCATACGCGATAAACCTCTGCTCTAAGGAGAAAGGTGCGGCTAGCGTTAAGAGGCTAGTGGACTCGGGGATAGCCGCGAGTAAGATTGGCGCTAATCACGTCACGTTTCATCCAGGGTATTATGGGAAGATGAGTGAGGAGGATGCCCTTAAAACAGCTATAGAATCTTTGAAGAGAGTAAGGGAAGAACTGATATCTCTAGGAATAAATCTGGAGCTAGGACCTGAGACAACGGGTAAGCCATCCCAGTTGGGATCCCTCGATGAGGTCCTGAGGATGGCGGAGGAGGTGGATGGAGTTAGGCCCACGATAGATTTCGCGCACATCCACGCGAGAGAGGGAGGGAGCATAAGGAGTAGGGAGGATTATGAGAGGATCCTGAAGATCATTGAGAGAGAGCTGGGGGATCTGAACGGTCTCGTAATTCACTTCACTGAGGTCGAGCTCACTAAATCTGGAGTAGGGGAGAGGATGCATCACGATCTAGGGTCAGGCTATGGACCTCCATTCGAACCTTTAGCCGAAATTATAGCGGAATATGGCTTGAGATGGCTCATAATATCCGAGTCTCCTGTGCTCGAGAGGGACTCTATTAAGATGAAGGCCCTCTACGTGGACGCTCTCACTAAGGTGAAAAATTTATAATGAGATACGTCGCCTCATCAATGGTGCCCGGGTGGTGTAGCCCGGCCAGCATAGGGGCCTGTCGAGCCCCAGACCCGGGTTCAAATCCCGGCCCGGGCGCCATTATTTTGAGGGGTGATCCGGATAAAGTTCAGGAGATATTTTTTGACTCTCAAGGAGAGCAGGCAGCTCATAGATAGGGCTATCTCTGAGATACCTGGGATGAATGAGGTATTTCAGAGGAGGAAGATCTCCCTCCAAGTATTGGAAGTACCTCTGAGGGGTGATATCGCGAAAGTCTATTACCTACAAGATTCCCCGATACTCATAGAACTCCCGGATGGGAGACTCATACCCTTCCTAACCGCAGTGGAGAAATTGAGACTACCCATACCTAAAGTCGTCGTAGATCTAGGCGCTGTCAAACCTATAGCGAGTGGAGCTGATGTAATGGGACCGGGGATAAAGGAAGTGGAGGGGAACTTCAACCCCGGAGACCTCGTTGCTGTCGTCGATGAGAAACTTAAAGCTGTTATAGCTCTTGGAATAGCTCAGAGATCCAGCGATGAAGCTAAAGAGAGGGGGAAAACTATTAAAAATATTCACCATGCCGGAGACACGATATGGAGAGCTGTGGCATCAGGAATGGGGTGAATCCCATTGAAAAATACTAAAGAAAGCTTGGAAAGTCTCTTCAATCCTAAATCTATAGCTGTAGTCGGGGTCTCAAAGACGCCTGGAAAACTCGGTCATGAAGTAATGAACAACCTCTTGAGATACGGTTTCAGGGGGCCTATATATCCGATAAGCCATAGGTACTCGGAGGTCCAAGATATAAGATGCTATAGGTCAGTGCTAGATGTGACTGATGAGGTAGATCTCGCCGTAATATCAGCTCCTGAGAACTATGTCCCAAAGGTTTTGGAGGAGTTAGGAGCTAAGGGTGTGAGAAGTACTATAATACTCTCTGGGAGGAGGATGAGTCCCCTAACTGAAGTAATCTCGGGGGTATCGAGGAAGTACGGTATGAGGGTACTAGGTCCCTCATCACTCGGTGTTTACTACCCGAAGCACAAGTTGAACGCTTCTCCAATATCTCTGAACGGAGAGGGGGGAGGGATAGCTCTCATCTCAGAATCTAAGACATTAGGGATGTCCATGATAGATTTCGCTATATCTGAAGGGCTTGAGTTCTCCGCTATAGTGGGTACCGGGGGGAAAGCGGATATAGAGGAGCAAGATCTCCTCAACTACCTCTCTGAAGATGATGATATTAAGTCTATATTGATCCACATGGAGACCCTGAGGGATCAGAAGAAGTTCATAGAGTCGGTCAGGAATGCTCTCAAGAGGAAGCCCATAATAATAATAGCAGGCTCTACAGAAATTAGAAAGAGGCTCGAGCCACTCAGGAGAGAAGTCCCTATCACAAATGATTTCATGACTGCTTTCGATATAGCTGCAGTTTTCCTAGGGAAGAAAATCATGGGGAAGAGGGTCCTTGTAGTAAGTAACAGTAGCGGAGCTGGGAATTTGTTCATTGAGTCCCTTGAAGATACCTCCCTGGAAGTCCCCCCTTTGAGCGATGCGTTCATCGATGATACGAGGATATTCATGCCAGAGGGATCTTCGCATAAGAACCCGCTCGACCTGACTCCCGAAGCTAGTCCCGAGATATTCAGGGGGATCCTAGAGAGCAGCATGAACTCCAGTGAGATAGATCTCATAATCTTAATTTATTGTGGGTCGAATCCCTTGAATTTAGAGAAACTCCAGATGATGCTCCTTGAGATGAGGGATCTCATAGATAAACCTGTGATCCCAGTCTTTATAGGTGGGTATCTCAGTAAGGAGGTCGCAAGGAAGCTCAGAAAAGACAGGATTCCGTCTTACGTTAATATCGCGAACGTAGGTAAAGCTCTGGATTTCGCAATCAAGTACTTCGAGTCCCACTGAGAGATTTGCTCAAATATTTTTCTCTATCTTCAGCTATTCTCTATCTTTTACATAAACTCCAGTATATTTCGATTAATTAAAATCTTATACTGGATTTATAGTTTGTAATTGTTACGATCTACTGGGAGGGGAAGTTTTAATTTTTTCCCTGCAATTCTCTTGGGAGAGCATGGGGGACCTATTAGCTCCACCTGGTACTTTAGAGACCCTATTGGGGAATGAGGCTATCGCTAGAGGGGCTCTAGAGGGCGGCCTCAATGTGGCAGCAGCTTATCCCGGGACCCCTAGCACTGAGATAGGCGAGGCCTTGTCCCTAGCTGCGAAGAAACTGGGTATATACTTCGAGTGGTCATCTAATGAGAAGGTAGCTGCTGAAGTAGCTATAGGAGCAGCTTGGTCGGGACTAAGGTCTATGACTATGATGAAGCACGTCGGCTTCAACGTAGCTGCTGACGCTATCTTCACTCTCACATACGCAGGGCTCACTGGTGCGATGGTGATAGTATCAGCAGACGATCCCCATTGCCATAGCAGCCAGAACGAGCAGGATAATAGACATTATAGCGAAGCAGCATACCTACCCATGCTAGAACCATCTAACGTTCAGGAAGCCAAGGATTTCACGAAGGAGGCGATGGAGCTATCTTACAGATATAAGATACCATTCATGCTCAGGACGACAACGAGGATAAATCACCAGAGGGGTCCCGTAAGGCTAGGCGAGATAACAGCTAAGGGTGCTATAGGTAAGTTCGAGCCACCAGAACCCGATAGGTATCTGCAGGTAGGTGCGATAGCTAGGAGGCACCATCTAGAACTTGTCAGAAAGATAAAGGAAATTCAAGAAATTTCAGGGAATTATGCGAGAGTAGAAGGGCCTCATGATTCTGAGATAGGGATAATAACATCTGGAGTATCTTATGCTCATGTCAGGGACGCCTTGAGGTTGACAGGCCTCGAGGCAAAGGTACTGAAGATAGGTATGACCTTCCCCTTGCCTGAACGCATGATAGGGGAATTCTTGAGATCTATAAACACAGCTTTCATAGTTGAGGAGCTAGATCCCTTCCTTGAGCTCAGAATAAAGGCTTTAGCCAAGGATTATGCCCCAGACCTCGAGATACTGGGTAAGCTCACGGGACACATGCCTCAAGTCCACGAGTACACTGTAAGGACTGTCCTTGAAGGATTTTCAAAAGCATTCGGAGTTAAATTACCAATAGATTTCAGTGAAATCGATAGAAAGAGTTCTAAATTGCTCGAAATGGTTCCTCCTAGGCAACCGATCCTCTGTCCAGCTTGCCCCCATAGATCAGCAGGTTATGCTTTGAGGAGAGCGGCTGGAAGGGCTGTTTTCATGGGAGATATAGGTTGCTATGCTCTCCTCTTCCAGCCCCCGTTCAGAGTGGAACACGTGACTCATGCGATGGGCTCATCCATAGGGATAGCTAATGGTGTGAGTTTAGCGACTCAGCAAGACGTCGTCGCGCTCATAGGGGACTCTACATTCTTCCACGCAGGGATACCAGCTTTGATAAACGCTGTGCATAATAAGAGGAAGTTCACAGTTATTATAATGGACAACAGGACGACAGCGATGACCGGACATCAACCGCATCCTGGCGTGCCTTACGACGCCATTGGACGCGAGGCCCCCTCGATAAATATAGAGGATTTAGTGAGAGCGATAGGAGTTAGTTACGTCAAGGTAGTCGATCCATTCGATCACAAGGTTACTGAAGAAGCGATAAGGGAGGCTCTGAAGACAGATGGTGTTTCAGTCGTGATAACGAGGAGGGAATGCGCTCTCTTAACGGTCAGGAAGATCAGAGCTGAGGGGAAGAGGATAATACCTTATAGAGTTAACGAGGATAAGTGCACTTACTGTAGGGTGTGCATAAACACATTCGCATGCCCGGCTTTCGTCGATACAGGTTCCTTAGTCAAGATAGATCCAACTATATGTTTCGGATGTGGTGCTTGCGTTCAGGTCTGCCCATATGATGCGATAGAACCTCAAGAGGGATCGGTAAATTGGAAGGATGATAAAATAGGGGTGTGAGCATGATAGAGGAATTCAACGTGATAGTAGCTGGTGTTGGAGGCCAGGGGATCCTGTTCACGACGAATGTACTCGCTAGAGCAGCTCTGAAGATGGGGATGAATTTCGTTCAGAGCGAGATACACGGCCTCTCCCAGAGGTATGGATCTATTAGGACTGAGCTCAGGATAGGGAGCGAGGTCCACAGTCCTCTGATCCTCGAGGGGACTCTCGATTTGCTCATAGGAATGGAACCCTTAGAAACGCTGAGGCAAGCTCCATACGTATCTGAGAGGACCACTGTCGTCATGAACGATCACATAATAGTTCCCATGGCTGCTTACTTGAGCAGATTCAGGGTGCCGAGCTTGGAGGAGATTATAGAGGCTATTAAGAGCTTGAAACCGAAGAAGTTGTTCACTGTAGATGCTTATGGTTTAGCTGAGAAGGCGGGCGATTATATAGCTGCTAATGTCGTCATCTTAGGCGCAGCTCAGGCGAGCGGAGCTATACCTTTCCCAGAGGATGTGATCAAGGAAGCTATATCTGAGCTATCGCCAGCTAGATATCGGGATCTAAATCTTAGGGCCTTCGATCTCGGGAGGGAGGCCTCCCTTCCGAGGTGATCCCTTGCCGGGTAAGAGAATAGCTGTGATCGATAGGGATAGGTGCAACCCTAAGAAGTGCGGTCTAGAGTGCGTGAAGTACTGCCCGGAGGTGAGGATGGGAGTAGAAGATACGATAAAGTTAGTCGATTCCACTCTGATAATAGATGAGAAATTGTGTACAGGATGCGGAATTTGTGTAAAGAAATGCCCATTTAATGCCATATCTGTAGTTAACCTACCAGCACCTATCGAGGGCGAGGAAGTCCATAGATATGGAGTGAACGGGTTCACCCTCTTCAGGCTGCCGATAGTTAGGCCCTCTAAGGTCCTGGGCCTCATAGGTCCTAACGGCGTCGGGAAGACTACAGCTATTTCAATACTCTCGGGGAGAGTGAAGCCGAACCTAGGGATCGTCGATAGAGATGTCTCATGGGATGAGATTTTGGAGAGATTCAGGGGATCTGAGCTCCACTCCTACTTGAAGAAGCTTATCAACAATGAGATAAGGGTCATTTTGAAGCCCGAGAGGATAGATAAAATACCTGAAGTAGTGAGAGGCAGAGTATCCGAGGTCTTGAGGAGAGTGGATGAGAGGGGCTCTTACGATGAGGTCAATTCCATTCTCGAGCTTGAGAATATAAGGGATAGGGATCTCAGGGAGTTGAGCGGTGGTGAGTTACAGAAAGTAGCTATAGCTGCGGCTTACTTGAGGGAGGGTGATCTCTACATATTCGATGAACCTACGAACTATCTAGATGTCTTCCAGAGGATGAAAGCCGCTAAGCTCCTGAGGGAGCTCCAGAATGAGAATAAGTCCTTGATAGTAGTTGAGCACGATCTAGCGGTTTTAGATTACCTAAGCGATTACGTCCACATACTTTACGGTGAGCCCGGCGTATATGGTGTCGTGAGCCATCCTCATCCCACTAGGGAGGGCATAAACATATTCTTAGATGGCTATCTACCTGACGATAACGTCAGGTTCAGGGAAGAGGCTATATCCTTCCTGCAGAGGTCTGTCCCTTCCGAGCCCTCATCGGAGGTCCTGATCTCCTACTCAGACATGGTGAAACGCTTAAACGGATTCTCCCTCCGCGTGAGCGGTGCCCAGATATATGTGGGTGAGGTAGTTGTTGCTGTTGGGCCGAATGGGATCGGGAAGACTACTTTCATAAGGCTCTTAGCTGGGGAGCTCCAACCTGATGAGGGGAGCTTGAACGCGAACCTAAAGATATCTTATAAGCCTCAGTACGTCAAGCCAAGTTACGATGGGACTGTCGAATCCCTCTTGAGGAAAGTGGCTGGGCAGAACTACTCCAGTCCTTACTTCAGGGTAGAAGTCATGAGGAGGCTCGGCATAGAGCGGCTCTTAGATAAGTACTTGGATGAGTTGAGCGGTGGTGAGTTACAGAAAGTAGCTATAGCAGCTTGCCTAGGTAGGGAGGCCGATATATACTTAATAGATGAGCCTAGCGCATTCCTAGATGTTGAAGCTAGGTTCTCAGTAGCTAAAGCTATAAGGAGGAGGATAAAGGGAGAGAAGAAGGCAGTCATCGTCGTTGAGCACGATATACTCTCCATAGAGACTTACTCCGATAGGATAATGATATTCAGAGGGATACCCGGGAAGGAGGGTTATGCATCGGCGCCTAAGGACCCTAGGGAGGGGTTAAATGAGTTCCTGATGGACGTCGATATCACCTTCAGGAGGGATCCCGATACCGGTAGGCCCAGGGTGAACAAACCGGGGTCGAAGTTAGATCTGATGGCTAGAGCAACCGGGAGGTACTATCCTTGAGTATCCTAGGCTTCCTCTCGGGAAGGGAGGAGGAGCTGAAGAGCTTTGGGATGAATTTAGATCCTATATATTCGATGATCTCACTCCTCCTCTTCTTCATCTTCAATGCAACATCTCTCCTCCTCTTGCAACTTAAGATATCATGTTCTAGTGCTATTCTAGATGATAGAGTGAGGGCATTCTTAGATGCGAAGGGTTTCCTCTTCCTCAATTCTTGGGTATTCATTGCCTTAAGCTGGTTCCTCACAGTAGCTCTATTCTCGAGATACGTACCTAGAGAACTTAATATGAGGAGGAGAAAGTATTTCTATCTTATAAGCAATTGTTCAATTATATATGCGATCGTAGGGGGCCTCAATACGATTATATTGATGATCTTACCTGGTAGGATAATATCATGCGAGGGAGCTGGATGGAAGGAGCTCCTATCGAGATTCTCGAGTGAGATGATAGATTACTTATTCTCCTTCCCGAACTCGATCCCCACGATCCTCTCCCTGCTCTCGATAATCTGGTTCTCATGGATATTATTCAGGATACATAGGATCTCCTTCGGGATGAATAGATACAAATCTTTCCTATATTCAGTAGGCTTCACTCTCGTATTCATCTCTATTTCGACTCTATTTATCGTATCCTCAGCGATCATCTTATTACTCCTGTGACCCGCGCTAATTTCTCAGCCGCGCTCAAAGTCAGGCCCGAACTCCCCAGTATTGTGTACCTCTCCCTCACCTTGTGTGCTATAGTCAGGGCTTTCACTACCATATCAGGGCTTATACCAGCTTCCTCAGCAGTAGTAGGGACTCCAGCTTCTATCAGTTTATCCTTTATCATCTTCCAATCTTGGCCCTGTAAATAAGCCATCATTATAGTGCCTATAGCTACTTGGATGCCGTGAGGCGCTGGCTTAGCACCGGCTTCCGATGAGAGTATATCGAGAGCGTGACTGAACATATGCTCACTCCCGCTAGCTGGTCTCGAACTGCCTGCTATACTCATAGCTACACCGCTACCTATGAGGGCTTTGACCAGTATCCTGGTAGATTCCTCCAGACGCGTCCTTATCTCATGGGCATGATCCATCGCGATTTTAGCGCTCAATAAAGACATAGATGCAGCGTATTCACTATAAGGTTCATCTCTGAGCTTATATGCTAGCTCCCAATCCCTCACAGCTGTTATCTTAGCGACTAGGTCTCCGAATCCGGACTTGAATGTGATCGGGGATGCCCTATTTATTATCGTCGTATCGGCCAGAATAGCTGTGGGTGCCTCCACTCTTATCGCCCTCCCCAACCTCACTTCTATCTCCCTAGAGAGAGTGAAACTAACTGAAGGTGAGGCTATACCATCGTGACTCGCTGCCGTGGGGACTACTATGTACCTGACACCTAGTTCTGAGGCCACTACTTTCGTAATGTCGAGCGGTTTCCCTCCTCCAACTCCTATGAGGAGGTCTACTCCAGATTTCCTCGCTTTACTGATTGTGTCCATTAGGTCCTCGAGCCCGCCCGTCGTCGTCACGTGTAGGATCCTATAATCGGGCTCTAGTGAGGAGGCCAAGTCCTCCGCAATCGCTTTAGTCACGCTCGGCCCGCTTATCAAGAGGATCGGGGACCTTATATTCAGGCTCCTCAAGACTTCCTCGACTTTAGAGATGGCATTGGGACCGAAGAATATGTACCTGGGACTCTCTATCCTCTCCAATCCCTTCTTATTCTCCAGCTCCGAGCACCCAGATTGAATAGTTGAACTCAATATAAGGTATTCGCGTCGGTAACGTTTATTTATACTACGATCTGGGAGGAGGTTAGGTGCTCTATGAACAGCAGGGTCCTAATGGCAGTTGCTTTAAATGTGATATTCGTAGCGATCCTATTGATCTGGCCATTAATGAACTCCCCTAAGTTCACGATATCGATAGAAGAGAAGACTGTTCCCTTGGGCGGGAAGTTGAACTTCACTATATCTTTCCCATCGGTACCATCTGAAGTAACTGCTGAAGTCGTAGATGCTGAGTTGAATAGGACCGTATACGTAACCTCATTCCCGCCTCGTAAGGAGATCAGAGGAAGCATAGATATAGAGGAGGGAAAGTATAGGATCGGTTTCCATATCTTGAGAATAAGAGCTACTTTAAATGGACAAGATATCACTGAGGAATCTTATTTCAGCGTATTTGGGGCTCCTCCTCTAGAACTAGAGCTTAAAGTAGAGAATCCTGTCTTAACAGTGAGAATAACTAACGCTACTTATGCTGAAGTGAGCAACAGAGTGTACGCGAGAGTGACCATGGATGGAAAGCCCGTCGAGAACGCTAAGCTCCTGGCAGTCTCTCTAGGATCTAACTCGACAGTTACTGAATATGTTAAGACCGATAGTGAGGGGAGGGCTTCCCTCGAGTGGCGTGCGAATGTGACCGGGAACTCAACTTTCAGAGTCGTGGTCCAAGCTACGAAACCGGGTCACCCAATAGCATCAGGAGATATCACTATAGAGGTTATAGTGAGGAAAGACTAACTCTCTCTAGCCGAGAGGACTTCACCTTTTTCCCTCATTTGTTTTAACCTGTCTAGCAGTTCTTCTTTTTTTATTTTTCTGAATAAAGGTTCTAAAGAACGTACCTTCCCGTTCTCATGCTCTGAGAAAGCGACTCTGGCGTTGGGCTCACCTTCCAGTCCGAGCATATTCCAGAGCTTCTCAGCGGAGGAGGGCATGAATATATGCATGTAGAATGCGATTATCTTGATGAGAATGTAAGATGCGAGTACTGTGGAGTCCGCCCTCTTTCTATTTGATTCAAAGTCCTTCCATGGCTCTCTGTTATTGAAGAACCTATTTCCTAATCTCGCTATCTCTATGAATGCCCTCAGGGCATCTCTGAGCCTTATTTTCATCAAGTTCTCCTCTATCTCCCTGCTCATCTCCCTCACCCTCTTGAGGAAGCTCGACGCTTCCTCGTCCAGCTCGACTGATGGTACCTGACCGCCGTATCTCGAGGCTATGAAGGAGAGGACCCTGTGTATCAAGTTACCGATCGTATCGTTGAGCTCATCGTTCACTTTGGACTCAAAATCCTCCCATGAGAAACTCGTATCCTTAAGCTCAGGTCTCATATAGATCATGTAGAACCTCCAGTAATCTGCCGGGAGTAGTTGGAGGGCCTCATCCATCCAGATACCTCTTCTCTCGCTCTTTGAGAATTTCTCACCTTCGTAGAGGAGGAACTCCGTAGAGGCGACACTGAACGGGAGCACGTAGTTTTCCCCACTAGCCATGAGGAGAGCGGGGAATATTATAGTGTGGAATGGGATGTTGTCCTTCCCTATGAAATAAATAGATCTCGTATCCTCACTCTTCCAGAACTCCTCGAATTTCCCAGTCTCTCCTCTCCTGAGGAAGTACTCCTTCACAGCGGAAATGTATCCTAGGACAGCCTCCATCCACACGTAGATAGTCTTCCCCTCAGAACCCGGGAAGGGCGCGGGGATCCCCCACTTATTATCCCTAGTTAGAGACCTCGGTCTGAGACCCTCTTCTATCATCGATAGAGATAAGGCTTTTGCATTCTCGGGCAAATTATCATTCTCCTCTATATATTTTCTCAATTTCTCTGAGAACTTTGGGAGGTCGAAAAACCAATGCTTAGTCCTCCTCACCTCCGGCACGGAGCCGCATATCGAACACTTGGGATCTATCAGGTCAGTCGGATTGAGGAGCCTGCCGCATCTATCGCATTGATCTCCATGGGCCCTCTCATAACCGCAATAAGGACAAGTCCCAGTAACGAACCTGTCCGGGAGGAATAACTCGTCCTTAGGGCAGTATAATTGCTCCGTTTCCCTCTCAAATATGTGACCCTCGTTATAGATCTTGAGGTAGAAGTCCCTGACGAATTCCTTATGAACATCGCTCTCAGTCCTCGTGTAGTTATCATAGCTTATCCCGAAGCTCTCGAAGAGCCTAGTGACGTATTCGTGCATCTTATCCGTTAGCTCCTTAGGAGCTATTCCCCTCCTTATCGCTTCTATCTCTATAGGTGTCCCATGCTCATCTGAGCCGGAGACGAACACTACTTCCTCCCCCATCTTCCTCAGGAACCTAGCGAATACGTCTGAGGAGAGCACCTGGACTAAGGTACCCAAGTGCGGGACGGCGTTTATGTAAGGCCAAGCTGAGGCTACTATCCACCTCATCTTCGCTCCCAATCTGGGCGTCATAACAATTTTAAGCGTATCCCCACACTGGGTCCCGTGGGATCGCTCGAGGATTGTATATATCAAATGAATGAGGAGTTCCTAATGCTACTTGAGGAATTAGAATCAGAGCCAGAGCGACATAGGAGGGTGAGGGATCTCTGTAGGATGAGTGGGTACCTCAGATTTCTCTTCTTCGAGACGTTACATGAGAACGTTCGGGATGCTGAGGGAGGGGATCTCAAGACCCTCATATGCGGGATCCCTCTAGTCATAATGAGGAGCGTTGAGTTTTGTGAGAGTTCTGTCGATGCCGAGGAGAAGGGACTGGCTTGCGATGTCATGAGAGATACTCTCTATCTTGCCTTGATAATCGCTAGGAAGTTCAGGAAGGATGAGCCATTATTAGATATCCTAAGTGAACTGCTCATAGAATCCGATCCTGGATCTCTCGATGAAAGATCTGTTGATGAACTCTCAGTACTCGCTAAAGAATTCTCAAATTCTTTCATTAAGCTATTTAGATGAACAGAATAAGTTTAACACTCTCTCGACTATCGATGAAGATGAACTATCGCCGAACCTAGGCAATCTAACTATTTCCACATTCAATCCCCTCTTCAGGAGCTCTTCCTTCAACCATTTCTCATCTGCCCACTGATCGTAACCCAAAGCGATGACATCGGGCTTCAGTTTCACTATAGATTCTATAGGATCCCTCTCCCCTAACACTACTTTATCGACCGGCTTCAGATTCTTCACTATATAAGCCCTTATGGATTCCTCTAGTATCGGCTCCCTCCCCTTGTACTTCCTCACGTTCTCATCCCTAGCTACCACGACTACTAATTCACCATCATCTCCAGCTAAACTCTTCGCCCTCCAGAGCATTTTTATGTGACCCTCGTGGATTATATCGAAAGTCCCAGCGACCATGACCCTACGTCCCATTCCGAGCAATAAAATTCCTAAAGATTAAAAAAGGTATCATCGAACTTAAGATGGTCGGGAATGCTCGAGGATATACTCAAGGAGGAGAGGCTGTCCATATGCAGTCATGGGGAGGATTTAGATGGCCTCGTATCAGCTTCCTTAATGATGGTAGTGAGACCTGAGGGTCTGGAAATCCACTTCTCAGCCCCTTATGAGATAAAGAATAGTGAGAGCAGTTACGATATAGTCCTGGATCTCCCTCCTCCTAGGGGAGGGGCTAGAGTGCTCATAGATCATCACATCTCTAACTCATCTGCTCTGGATAGAGTGGCGATCCCTATACTGAGGACGGACTCCCCTTCGACAGCTAGGATAGTGTACGAGCTCATCAGCGAGTGGGAGCCCGGGATAGAGAGGTACTCAGCAGCAGTTGAGCTCACAGATGAGATCGATTCAGGTAAAATGGATTTAAAATCCGCTATCTTCACATCAGCTGTAAGGAAGTTATTCAAGGAGAGGAGGAAGAAGCTCATCAATATATGTAAGGATATCCTAAAATATCCCCCGAATTCTACGGAATCTTTGATAGAACTTCCCTCAATAAGATCAGAAGTTAATCTTATAATGAGAGAATATGGAAATTTAATTGATAAGATTCTGGGACTCCCCGGCGGAGACTCTATCTTGCTGAGGATAGAGAGCTACCCATCTTACCTCGTACCCATCATTCAACTCGCTGCCAATAGCTACAAACTCTTAGGTACGGTGACTAGAGGATCCGACGGCCTCTTGAGGCTCTCCATAAGGAGCAGAACTGATTCCCCCCTGACAGCCCTTCAATTAGCTGAAGCTTTCGGAGGCGGGGGACATGAGCATGCTGCTGGAGCTCTAATAATGCCATCGAGAATGCCTGAGGTTATAGAGAGGATAAGGAATTTCATGTCCCTTGAGGTAATAGACCTCTGAGAAAGATTTTAGAGAGCCTTATGCAGAGAGACTGGGGGCGATGAGGTAGGAGGTGATCTATGATCTTATGATTATATTCATGAAACCGAGCCCCCGGATGAATATGCCTTCAAGTGAAAGATCTTCCCCTATTTCAGAAGTTTCAGCGGACTTATATCTATAATAAAGACTCGATGAACTCTCGGGAGGCCTAATCCGAAGGATCCGAGGGTTTCTTGAGTCCTATCCGTTACTTAAGCAAGCTAGTACTCGAGCCCAATCTTTATCTTAAAATAGATACTTCGTAACCACATGCGGGCTCTCGTCAGGGATGTGAGATCTATAGAGTTCTCAGATGTCCCAGGGGCGAGAGGAACTCAGATCAAGTGGTTGATCTCCCCTAAAGATGGAGCACCGACTTTCGCGATGAGATTGATCAGGATAGAAGCTAATGGTGAGATACCGGAGCACTCGCACCCATGGGAGCATGAGATATTCATCCTAAAGGGGAGTGGAAAGATAAGAGTCTATGAAACGATCTATGATGTCTCGGAGGGGGATGCTGTACTGATACCTCCTGACGCGCCTCACGAGTATCACGCGGATACTGAGATGCTCTTCATATGCTTGATCCCGAACAGCGGGGTACCGCCTGAGTACAGGTGATCCCTTGCCGATAAGGAGCTTCATAGCGATTGATATAGAGGATCCCGAAGTTATCTCGAAGATATTGAGTATACAGGAGGAGATATGCTCATCATCAGCGAAACTGAAGCCCGTTGAGAGGGAGAACTTGCACTTAACCCTTAAGTTCCTGGGGGAAGTGGAGGAGGGTAAGCTCGCTCATGTGAAGGATACTATGGATGATATTTTGAAGAAATTCTCAAAATTTAGGATGAAATTAAAAGGAATTGGAGCATTTCCAACAATAAATAGACCAAATGTTGTCTGGATAGGAGTCGAGGAAGGTAGAGACTCTTTCGTGAGAGTAGCTATTGAGCTAGATAGAGCTCTCTCCAGGATGGGATTCCAGAGGGAAAGGGAGATAGAGCCTCACTTGACGGTAGCTAGAGTCAAGGGCCCTATAGGAAACCTACCAGAGGTCATAAGGAGGCTCTCTGATATAGAGATCGGTTACATCGATGTGAGGGAGGTGAAATTGAAGAAGAGCACTTTAACCCCTAAGGGGCCCATATACGAGGATATGTACATCGTGGAGCTATCAAGCGAGTGAGAGGGATCTCAAGATGCTGGAGGAGCTGGTTTCATCGTTAGCAACTTCCAAGATATTATCAACATTAAGATTGAGATTATCAGGAGCCCTATTGAGCTCAATATCCTTAAGATCTGAAGCAAGCTCCTCTCATCTACTATTAAGACTAGGAACGAAGTCATCAATAGAGCGACTCCGCTCAAGCCGAAGAGTAAGCCCCTCAACTTCACAGGTTAACTTGCAACGGCAATATTAAAAAATAGTGGGAGATGAACTCCAGATGGTCACTCTATACTTACTTACCGACTTCGGATACCAGGACTACTATGTGGGGGCCCTCAAAGGGGTCATAAAATCTATCTGTCCGAGGGCTGAGATAATAGACCTGACTCATGAAGTCAGGAGGTTCGATGTGAGGCATGGGGCATTCTTGCTCTGGCAGAGTTTGAAATGGCTCGAGAGGAATTCTATAATAGTTGGAGTAGTGGATCCGGGAGTTGGGACCTCCAGAGATCCCGTGATGATAAGAGCGGGACATTACACATTCGTAGGACCTGATAATGGCTTATTTTGGCCAGCTATTCAAAGCATAGGGTCTTATGAAGCTTATAAGATAGATCTGAGGGGCACTGGACTCGCTGAGAGGAGGACGGGGACTTTCGATGGGAGGGATGTGTTCGCTCCCATAGCTGCTATGCTAGCTTGCGGTAAATCTATAGATGAACTGGGATTCGAGAAGAAGTCCCTAGAGATCCTAGATTTATGGAGGGTCAGAGTGGAGGGGAAGAGGATCGTGGGTGAAGTTAGGAATATAGATCGCTTCGGTAACATAGTGACTAACATCCCTTGGAGTTATGTGAACTTCGAGGAAGCTGTCGTTAGAGTGGGCGATTCTTACGGGAGAGCTCGTGTGTCCCCTCACTATGAATACAGAGGGCTCCTCCTCATAAGGGGGAGCAGCGATCTACTTGAGGTCTCTATCTCTAGGGGAAGCGCTGCAGAGCTCCTGAACGCCGATCTGAACGATGAGATCTCATTCGAGGTGATCTAATGATCCTATCATTGAGAGATGTCCCGCTTAGATCTGAGGAAGAAGTCGGTTCTAAAGCTTGGAACTTAGCTAAAGTGCTATCTGAGGGACTGAGAGTCCCTGTGACGTTCTTGATCCCCTCCACTGAGGTCTCTAGGATGCTGATGGAGGGCCTGAGGCATAAGATATTCGAGCTCTCTAGGTCTCTGCTCTCAGAAGATTGGAATTATCTCTTTGAGATGGAGAGAGAACTTAAATCCTCTCTCTCAACAGTTCAGGTACCTGAGGAATTGTTAGAGGAACTAATGAGGGCGATAGATGGGAGTATAAGGGATATAGCTATAATCCGCCCCTCTCCTTTCTCTCAGGGGATCTCGGAAGGGGATCTCAAGGGCAGGATGTCTGTATGGTATTTCAGACCTGAAAGGAAGGAGCTCTTGAGGGCCATTCAAAGAGTTTTATCTGAATCCTTCAACTTGAGAATGCTCGCCAGGATCCATGATCTAGGTCTCTATCCGGAGGACCTCTCCCTAGCTCTCATGATACAGGAAGTCATTGTCGCTAGGTCCTCTGGGGTAGCTGTATGCTGCCCGGCTAGGAGGAATGAGATAGTGATAAAGTCTACTTGGGGCTCCTTCGATGAGAGGCCCTCCGATAGATTCAGAGTGGGGATAGATCTCGGGGAGGTAATTGAGAGTGAGATCAATGAGAAGAAGACAAAGCTACTACCGACAGATAAGGGACTCAAGGAGTTCGATGTAGAGGCAGATCTCTGGTTGATGCCCTCTATATCGAAGGAAGAGGTCATGAGGATAGCTAGCATTTCCTTGAGCCTCTCCCGGATCTTCGGGACACCTAATGTGATAGAATGGATAATCCAAGAGGGTACAAACGATATATTCATTATCCAGGCATACAAGGAATCCGAAAAGCCCAAAATAAAATCATTGGAGAGGAAAGTGATCGATATGATTCAATCGAGAGCAGTGGAAGTGGCTACTATAGATAGGAGGAAGCAACAGATCCCGCAAGTCATTAAAGAGATGGAATTACCGCCTATTGGCTCTAGGGTTTATCTATTTGGTCATAATCAGATATTTGGAGCAGATGGATCTGTTTTGACGCAAGAGCATGTAATGAGAGGAGAAATCGATTGCTCACGCGCAGTACTCTTGATAGATGAATCCGAGACGTTGAGGGAGGAAGTCTTAGAGAGATGCAAGTCTCTATCGATAATCCTGAGACCTTCGAATATCTCATCAACTATTGAAGTTGCTAAGAGGATAATGTCGTATAATCCAAGCATAAAGTTAATTCTATACTTGAAGGAACTCGGGATGGCCTTCCTCCCGGGTATCTCAGAGATCTTCAAGGGAGTAGTAGTTCCGATCGATATTATATCAGATGGCAGGATTTTTGAGGGATTTCTGAGGATCTTAAAGGATAACTTTAAGTCTATTATCATCGATCTCGGTGAATCTCTTCCCTCAGTGGATCTATTGAGCTCCTTGATTAAGATAGGTGCTGACTTCATATTGAGCGAGGGCCGAGCAATTCACCAAGCTCGCTTGATCTCGAGGGCTGAGTCGAGGGTATTTCTTGAATATGTTAGGGGGAATTTTTAGGAGAATATGTCATTTAAATGAGGAGCTCAGAAAAATATTATTGAATATATTGATATTTGTAACTATTCTTTTAATATTAGCTGAGACTTCTAGAGGTATATTCATCCCGGATTCGAGGAGAGTGTATGTCATCTCCCTAGCCGGTTTCTTGATCTACCTCATTCTAGTCCTCAGAAGAAATAAGAGAACTCTTTTCCCTATATTCTTCGTATCCTCCTTCTTCTTCCCGCCGATTTTAATATTAGCCCTCATCCCGTTCGAGGTGCAGCGGAAGGAAGAGATCTGCCATGCCCCAGTTAAAGAGATAGACATCCTTAGCGCCTCATATAAATCTAATCTCGTGATCTGTAAGTCTGTCAGAGTTATGAGCTCTCTAGCTACCTCCTTAGCACTCGAGATATCTAAGAGGAGGAGAGTAATCCTCGTGGACTGGAGCGGTGAGGCCCCGAAGAGGTTCAGAGATGTGGAGCATAAGATCGCGAGCCCATCGGATATCTGGTTGGGATATCAGGGGGCTCTAGGATCATCCTATGATCTGACTCTATCTGAGCTTCTCTCTTATTTTGGGGTCGATCAGTCCTTAATCCTCAATGTAATTAAGAGAAAGGATTTAAGGGGCCCAGTAGATGACATACTCCTCCCATTATCTGGGGAGCGTGTGAGGATAGATGAAGCACTCCCGAAGCAGGGAGGGGCACTCATAATAGATCTATCAAAGCTTAATGCGAGGGGAAAGAATGCAATTTCCCTCATGATCCTCTTACAATGCTCAGCTTATGATGAGAGGGATTTCCTAGTGATTTCCCCCCTATTAAGCCCGATAACTGATGGGAGATTGCATGAGAAGATAAGAGATGAGATTAAATGGCTTATATCCTCCCTTTCTAAGTCAGGATGTTTCATATTATCAACACATGAAGCTTCTCAGTTCTCCAATGAGTTCGATACGATCTTTGAATGTGATAGGTGCGTTACGCCGATTTACAAGTTGAACGGCTTCCTCCTCTGCCCCTGGACAGGGGGTAAAGGTAGGAGATTATTCTGAGGAGGGGATAATATCTCCCTCTCCTCCCAGTTATGGCCTCTGAGACAATAGATCGTGGGAGGAGGCCTATCGTCTTCTTAAGGATCCCGAACCTGAGAAGGATGTCAGCGGCTCTCCTGTAAGTAAGGCCAGCCTCTACTTCCCTTCTTATATACTTATTGACATAGGAAATGTACCTCTCCTCCGGGAGTTCGCTCTCGAGGGATTTAGAGAGTAAATAAGCTGATATTACGGCATTATGAATCCCCCCACCGTTAGATGGTATCACCATCCCAGCGGCATCCCCTAAGAGGAATATACCGTCCTTCGCTAATATCTTAGTCAATCCACCGACTGGGACGAATCTACCCCTTAAGTATTGAGCTTCAATCCCCAAGATAGAGAGGAATCTTCTCATGTAATCTAGGGGGTTCATCTCAATCAGACTACACCTCACTCCTAGGCCTACATTCGCTATCGAATCCCCTCTGGGGATTATCCAAGCATAAGCTCCGGGCGCTACTTCATCATCGAATATGAGCTCCATTTCACTAGGGTCCTCAACACTCAGCTCTGTCTCTAAGGAGAAAGCGATGCTTACATCATCTGGATCCATCCTCTCCCCGTTTAAGAATCTCGAGATCCTGCTGATGAAACCATCAGCCCCTATTACATACTTCGCGAGGTACTCCCCCCTATTCGTTAAAATTTTGTATACTTTTTCCCTCTTAAGTGTTATGAAATTTTCCCCCAGCTTTATTCGAGCCCCGAGATCTTGGGCTCTCTTGAGTTTATCCTCAATCATATCATCCCTTCTTATCGAGTACCCTAAGTAATCGATTTTAAAAGACCTCCCGAATATCCTGAGGGATATTCTCCTCAATACATTCACTATGAAGGGTTTGAAGAATTCTGAGTAACTTGATCCCACTTCCCCTCCGATACCGAGTGAGCTGGGATCCGGGACGTACTCTCCGCAGATGCTACTGACTTTCCTGTTCCTCTCGATCACTATTACCTTATATCCTCTCTGGGATAGGAAAAAGGAAGCAGCTGATCCAGCGGGACCGGCCCCTATAATTGCAGCATCATAAATCATTCAGCATCCCCTCTTAAGCCCTTGATCTTATCCATAAATGGCTCATATGTCTTCAAATATAGCTCTGATGACTCCAACTTCTTTATGTCCCTCTTGTACTTAATAGATGGACCCACTTTACCAGAACCATACTTCCTCTCGTACTCCTCGAGGCTCATAGAGTGCTCCCTGAGGACCCTATCCCTGTATATATCCGAGATCACGTTATACGTGCAGAACGGTATCATCCTCCCATCGGGGGAGAAGTAGTGTATATCGCACCTTATCACCCTCTGGATATCGTAGTTATAGAGGTCCATGAAGTGCATCATCCCCAAGAATAAGGCCTTATAATGGAACTCCCCCAGAGCTTCATAGTTCCTCTTGAGTAATATCCTCCTGAGGATTTTTATGAGATCGAGGCCGGGAGGCTGCTTCTCCCTCTCTATGAAGCTGCTTAACTTTGATACGACTTTGAGTAAGACTAGGAGCTTATTCCTCCCTTCCATTATCTCCCTAGTCTTCTCCGAGAGGAATTCGTAGAGGCCCTCGACGTCCACGAAATCTGTTATAGGTATGAACTTCACTTCCCTCCTCCCATCCACATTCTCGAATACTGGGAAAACGTAAGTCGCCATACCGCAAGCTGGATGATTTGTGAGCATTAACTTAGGCTTTCCAGTTATCGCCTCAACGAACTGGCTTATTGGGACAGTGAATGGGACTGGATACCATGATTCCCTAGATATCTGTCCATCAGTCTGCTCCTCTATCCTCTTTATGACATCAGGTATCGTTATCCTGTACTTATCCCTCTGATCCCTCGGCATCCTCCCCGTGAGGGAGACCGGTTGGAAGTTGACCCCCCTCACTACATCGATATTGTAAGCAGCGAACTTCACTATATCCCCGACTTCCCTATCATTTATTCCCTTTATCACAGTTGGGACGAGCACTATGCTAGTCATTGAGGACTTCCTAGCGAGATCCAATATGTAAGGAGTCTCCCAATGCGTCTTAGGATTGGCTATAGGAGTGACACCATCGAAACTGAAGTAGATAGTGTTGACTCCAGCTTCCCTGAGTTCCTTCATGAGCCAGGGTTTCTCGAGGAACGCTATTCCCTCCGTATTCAACTGAATATGTGTAACTCCCTTCCTCTTGAGCAATCTCACTATCTCGACTATATCGTCCCTCAGCAGGGGCTCACCACCGGTTATCTGCACGGCATTACCATGCGCTGGCTTCTCCTTCAGCATGAGATCGATCATCCTATCTATCTCCTCGAGGCTGGGCTCATAGACGTATCCCATCTTCTCAGCATAGAAGAAGCAGTACCAACAATCCATGTTGCACCTGTTGGTGACCACTAAGTTAGCTAGAGCTGTAGTGTTCCAATGAGCCTCGCATATGCCGCAGGAGAAAGGACAAGGCGTTTTAAGGCTAGTGTGCGGTGGATATATCCCTCTTCCCTTGACCTCAAATCTCATAGCCTTCCTGAATAACTCCGAGTCCCCCCAGTAGAGGTCCTCGTACTCACCGTGCTCCGGGCAGACCTTCCTGATGAATATAGCGCCATCCCTCTCGACTAAGATTGCTGGGAGTATCCTGTAGCATTCAGGGCATATAGAAGACGTATATCTGACGAGCTTCTCCGACTCTCTTACTTGAGGCCTGGGCCCCCCGATATTTATCTCCCTTCCAGCTACCTCGAAGGATCGCTTAGCTAACTCTACTACCATTTCCAACACCTCCTCTCATACGCAAGGATTATTAATAAATATTACTACATAGTGAGGGGATGGAAATTAAGGGGGATGAAGATTGCCAGCTAGTGTTATATAAGATAATTTCACAATTGTTATCAGGAGAATGTGAGAGGGATATATTGAGAGTGGGGGAGATATTGAACGAATACAGTGAGTGCTTCGGGGAGAAGCGTCAGGACATACTCTCCCTCCTCTCGGACATGGTGATTCATGTGAAATGCGAGGGAGAAGTCAGGGGGTTTCTGAATAAACTGAGGGAGAAGCTCTATGATAAGAAGCTCAGGGATGAGGCTACTCTCATCCTTAGGGAGCTCTGCAGCCGGGAGATATTGGATCACCTTAAGGGATGGGGTGAGGACTTAGAGCCTAGTGTGAGGATCGCTTACCTCAAGTGCCTCTTGAAGCTCTTCGATAGAGGGGAAGTAGGGGTAGATTATCTAGTTCCTCTAGCGGAGGACCCCTCCCCTAAAGTTAGGCTCGCTCTCGTTTCCTCTCTCTCGATATACGCTGAGAGGGAGGAGGTCAGGAAGTTATTCATCGAGATGCTGAGGAGGGAGAGCAGGGGGGAGATCAGGAACTTGATATTAGAGGCGATATCCCCTAAAAGTCGATTGAGGGCTCCTGGGAACTCTGATGAAAAAATCTTAAACAAAATAATTAAAAAGTTAAAGAAAAATACATAACTGATGAGAAAGCTTTTTTGCTATTCACTCAGTTACGCTGGGTGTGAGTTTGGTGAGAGTCACGTTCCTAGGTCACTCCGCTTTCCTAGTGGAGGGGAGTAGGAGAGTCCTGATAGATCCCTGGATAGACGGTAATCCACAGTCCCCAATTAAGATAGAAGAATGTAAGGGCGCTGATGTCTATATCGTCACACATGATCACGGGGATCACGGCTTAGAGGATGCTATAAAGCTCTCGAAGAGACATGGGGGCACTGTAGTATCTATCTATGAGATAGCTGAGGAAGCGAGGAGGAAGGGGGCTAACTCCCTCGGCGCTAATATAGGCAGCTTCTTCGAGGTCAATGGGATCAAAGTAGTCCTCACTAAAGCCCTCCACAGCAGCAATCTGGGGGCCCCAGTGGGAGCTGTCATCGAGCTAGATGGGAAGAGGATCTACCATGCCGGGGATACTGGTGTCTTCTACGATATGAAGATAATCGGTGAGCTCTACAAACCTGATATAGCCCTCCTCCCGATAGGAGGGCACTTCGTGATGGGACCTTTGGAAGCCAGCCTCGCTATAGAGCTCCTCGGAGTTAGTAAGGTCATACCCATGCATTACCAAACGTTCCCAGTGCTCAAGGGGAGTGTTGAGGAATTAAAGGAGCATCTGGAGAGGAGGGGGATAAAAGCCGAAGTAATAGCGTTGAAACCAGGAGAGAGTTATGAGCTCTGAAATAAAACCGAAGGAGACTCAGATAATAGCGGAATTGTACGATGTCTCTGAGAAAGATCTCCTAGATTCCCCAGAGTTGATGAGGAAGCTACTCCAAGACGTAGCTGAGAAGAACGGGGAGAGGATCCTCCACGTGCACGTACACGAATTCGATCCCTATGGGATCAGCGGTTTCCTGATGACTGATAAAGGGTATGTGGCTATACATACATGGCCGGAGCATTCTTACGCTACGATAAACATAGTCAGCTTCTCAGAACCCAGTTGGCCCTGGGAGATGTATAAGATATTAGCGGGCCTCCTGAAACCGAAGCAGCAGAGCGCTGTTGAGATAAAGAGCGGCCTTGACTTCAAGTGAGCTCGAGTTCCATCTGAAACCCGGCCTTCCCTAACTCCTCCTTCACTTCACCTACCAGATAGTTCGCCTTGAAGTCCACTATCTCCACGAGGTAGAAGTGGCCCAGTTTCGCTTCCCGGATGGCTACAGGCTTGTAACTATTCGTCCTCCCTTGGAATCCCTTCTCCCCTCTCTCAGAGACCAGTACTTCGAGTTCCTTACCTAGATATCTCTCATTGATCTCCTCCTTTATCTTATTAACTAACTCATTTACCTCCTTGCTCCTCCTAGATACGATGCTATCGGGGAGCCTCCTCATCTTAGCTGCCTCAGTCCCGGGCCTAGCTCCGAACTTGCTTATGTTCACTACGTCCGGCTTGAGCCTCTCTAACATAGCTAAAGTACTCTCGAAATCATCCTCATCCTCCGTCGGGAATCCGACTATTATGTCTGTAGCTATTGTAACATCTGAGAGCTCTTTCCTTATCAGATCGACTATCTTCAGGAACTGATCCACAGTGTAATCCCTCCTCATAGCCTTGAGCACTCGATCAGAACCGCTCTGGACCGGTAGATGGAAGAACTTGTAGACCTTCCGGGATCTGTAAGCTCCTATCAGCTCTTTTATTATAGGCAGAGCGGAGCTCGGGGTCATCATCCCCACTCTTATCCTGAAATCCCCAGGTAGATCACTCAAATCCTTTATCAAGCTCGCGAGATTGTCACCTATATCTCTACCGTAAGCTGCTGTATCCTCTGCTGTGAGCCAGAGCTCGACTGCTCCCTTAATCAGGAAGTGCTCAGCCAACCTAAGGATGCTCCTCTTGGGAAAGCTAGTGAGTCTCCCTCTAGCTAGCCTCGTTATACAGTAAGTGCACGCTCCCATACAGCCCTCGGCTATTGGGATTATCCCTATGAGCTCGAGGGGGTCCCTTAGATATGAGGACTTATCGATGAACTTCCATCCTAGGAATTCGGCTTCCCTCCCCTCTATCGCTGAGATAACTGCGTCAAATATCTTATCTATCTCCCTGGGAGCTACGAAGACCTTTGAGAAACCCTTCAGTCTGTCCCTCTGGGATTTCGCCATACAGCCTGTTACAACTAAAGGAGCATATTTTGAAAGTTCCCTAGCTCTCTGAATCATTCTTTGCTCAGTAGGTGTCTTAACATTACATGTATTCAATATTATAACGTCAGCTCCCGATGGGTCGTTCACTCTGAGGAGACCGGCTTCTTCAAGTATCCTCTCCATTATCTGAGCATCCGATCTATTCATAGAGCAACCATAAGTTTCCATATAAAATCTCAATCGACGAACTCCTCCGATTCCACAGTAACTCCATCAATGCTCGCTACATTTCCTCCGTAGTACTTGATGAGTTCCATTATGTCATCCTCATCTAAGTCATCCCCCTCGACCACGAGCCTCAACCTCTCTATATTCGAATCGTAGTCCCTCACCTCTACATCGACTTTCTTAACTCCATTGAGCTTCGAGATCGCATCAGCTACCTCTATTATATCAGGTTCATGAGGCTTCACTACATCGAGCACTAATCTCCTTATGAAAGTCCTCTTACTGTTCAACTTCCCTGAGGGAGATCTCGCCACTTCGCTAGGTCCTCCCCACCGGAGCCGGGAGCTGCAGCTTATAAATATTTATGATCAAATCCTCGATAGTGCATCGATCTCACTGTATGATTAATTGAACGCTCGAGTTACTTGAGTAACGCAAACCCTAGGACCACTCCGCCTTGAGAGGCGAGGCCCTCTGTCGTGGATCTAGACTATTATCTCCCCACTCGATTCAGTGGAAAACCTAAACTACCCGAGAATCTTCAATATAAATATGGCTCATATCCTTAAGCTCGCTTAGGATCTTCTTCAATATCCTAGATCCTCCGATGTCCTCAATTGACCTGATCTCTTCTGAGCTCTAGGAAGAGCTTCGCAATGACCTTGTTCACTGTCCTCCTCCTGCCACCCTTCAGCCTTATCAATCTTATCTTACCCTCGTACTCCTCCGGTATCTCGATATTCCTCGAGAATGTCACGAAGATCTCGATACCTCTATTCAAACAATACTCTAAGATCTCCCTTATATCTCTCTCCTTACCTTTTACAGTGCTCCTAGGCTGCCAAACAGCTCCATAACCTAAGTAATTCAACCTCCTCTGAATTGAGAAGTAGAAGTCCCTTGGGACAGTCCTATCGAAGAAGAAAAGGGTCTTATATCTCCTCACCTTCCTCCTCACCAAGTTCATCCCTCAGAATTTTCCTAACTCTGATTATCTCGAGACCTAGGTCCCTAAGAGCCTCCTCTATCCTCTCCCTATCCTCTCCCTTCAATCCCTTGTTATCAACTATAGCTACTTCAGTGGGCTCGCCGTTCCTCGATATCGCTTGCTTCACCATCTCCCTATCCACCCACTCAGCATCTAGCTTCCTCACCGCATGTCCTATCGCGAACTTCGTGAAGAGCTCGACTCTAGTGAAGTGATCGTTTATGTGAGGCCCTCCGAATGCTACAGCTGCTACGAACTTACCATCTTCCCATGACTCTATTGCCTCTAAGATAGATTCAGCCGCGGCCCTCAATCCCCTCTCATCCCTCCAAGCTGTCTCATCGCAACCTATCTCTAGGAAAGCTGTCGGAATATCTAAAGTGGGGCCGTGATGAGTTGGCTCGAAACCGACCCAGTAACCTATCTCTCCAGCTCTCTTACTCACTGAGATTAGGTATTCCTTCATCAGGGAGGGTATCGCTATGGATAACTTGAAATGATCCCCGCCGTATCTAGCCCTCCCGAAGTTCCCGGATACATGAGCTGTGAATATCGGATGATTTGGCGTACCGCTGTGCCTCGATAGCACCGCTAGATAATCGAAACCCTCGAAATGAGATCCACTCACATAGAGCATCTCTCTATCTACTTCAATTAGCTCACATCTCTTATCCGAGATTTCGAATTCCTCGCCCATCATATCTTTTATCTCGCGAGCCATACCTGAGCCAGCCGGGTCCTTTTTGGAGTACGCTAGAGCTAACCTTTTGCTCATAAGCTATCGTATCAGCTCCTTTTATAAAAGGGTAGCAATATAGCTCGGGATGTAAATGGATGGCCATAGGGCTCTGGCCTTAGTACTCTCCCCAGTAACAGTGGGCCTCTTAGCCGTGCTAGCTATAGGCTTTAAGGAAGGGGACTCCCTCGGCCTTCTCCTCTCGATAATCTTCATCGTCTTAATGCCGATAGCGGATGTGATAAGGAGGTATTTGAGGGGGGAGATAGATATACTCGTCCCGGAGAGATCGATGAGGGGGAAGTTCTTCCTGCAGGCATCCCTATCTTACTCAATCGGATTCATCCTCCTGAGGTTCTTCGGCAGCAGGACCTTGTCAACCCTAGCCCTCACTTACCTCTTCGTGAGCTTGGCGCTCATGCTGATAAATAGAGGGGTGACGAAGATCAGCGTGCATATGGCTGGGATAACTGGACCAGCAACCTTCCTCCTATACTCGGGGAACGAGCTCGGATATCCGATGATCCTCCTAATACCGATATTGGCCTGGTCCAGGTGGAAATCCGGCTCACATACGATCGGACAAGTTATACTGGGGATCTTAGTCTCCCTGCTCATAACGCTGATGACGTGCTCCCTCCTGAGGCTTGAGGATTGATAGTATCTTCTCCTTGGATATCCTCAGGTAATCGGGATCGCTGGAGTGGACCTCTAGCGTGACTGTACCTCTGTAGTTCGAGATCTCACCGAGGACCTCGGGCCAGGGGATCCTGCCAGCCCCTATCGGTAGATGTAGATCGCTGCTCATATCATTATCGTGAATATGCATGTGCACTATCTCCTTTCCGCACTTCTTGAGGTAGGATTTGAGCTTCTCTAGACCACCGTTAATTACGCTATGTCCTACATCTAACGTCATGAGGAGGCCATCCACATGATCCAGGAGGTACCTTATATCGGGCGGGGATCTGAAGGCCCCATGATCCACGTTCTCAACTAAGATCTGGACTCCCAATTCCCTCCCGTGCTTAACCAATTCCCTGAACCCAACTACATTTAGTTCTCTAGCTTTCTCCTTGATCGATGCGAGCCAGCCAGGGGTGAATGGGTGGAATGTAGCTGATGTGGACTCCAATTTCCTGGACACTTCGAGGATCTTCAATGCTTCCTTCAAAGCCCCCCTCCTGACCTCCTCGTATGGATGGGCTATCTCCAAGTAATAGGGGGAGTGCACGAGCAGGAACGCGTTATGAGATTCCACAGCATCCTTGAGTTCATCTATCCTCCTCTCCACAGAATCCACCCAGGAGAGAGGCCATTCAACCGTTAGCTCCACGAAGTCCATTCCAATATCCAGTATACTCCTAACTTCACTCATCAGATCCCTATGTGGGTTATTCATACCACCGAACGTTAATTCGGCCATTGAGCTCACTTGATCCCTCTTCATATTTAACGTGAACGGTTCAGGGGGAAATTGATCCTTCAGGAAGGGTTATAGATGAGCACATACTCATCATTAAGAGGGCCCGTAGCTCAGCAAGGATAGAGCGGCGGCCTTCGGAGCCGCAGGTCGGGGGTTCGAGTCCCTCCGGGCCCGCTCCCCTTCCAAAGTTGGAGTCCTTACTTTTCTCTTTCCCGCTATTCACTTAATATTTCTGAGGACCTTCCGAAACATTAAATAGGTTTTTGAAGATATCCATTCAGCCTGGATGAGGGTGCTATATTGAGTGAGAGAGTCAGGAGAGTTGGATTATTTGTCGGAATAACTTTCATATTAAGTTGGCTCACAGTAATACTATTTTCAGCTTTAGGGGGGAAGTGGGAGACCTATAGTGGACTCATGATAGGAGTAGTATTCATGTTCATGCCCATGATATCAGCTGTTCTAGTCCAGAGGTTCGTCTGTAGGGAACAGTTGAAGGAGCCCCTAGGGATCTCTCTCAAATTGAACAGATGGTGGCTAGTGGCCTGGTTACTTCCGCTACTCATTACAACCGAAAGCCTCGCCCTTTAGGGCGGGGATGGATAGAAATGATTATAAGGTGTGTATCCTATAGTGTGTTCTGGAGGAGTGCCTTGGAGGGCGAATCTCTAGAATGGATGAAGCTTAGGAGTACTAGGCATGCTAGGTACTGGTGTGGATATCACTTTGTTTGGATTCCAAAGTATCGCAGAGATATTCTTGTGGGAGATGTTGCTGAATACACTAGAGTGGTCTTGAGCGAAATACTCAGAGAGTTGGGATGCGAACCATTAGCTATAGAGGTTTTGCCTGATCACGTCCATGTTTTTGCTCTATGCCCTCCAAGGCACTCTCCAGCCTATATTGTGAATTATCTTAAGGGTAAGAGTGCTAGGAGGATATTGCAGAGGTTTCCGGAGCTGAAGACTAGGGCTATTCGTGGGAAATTGTGGGATAGGAGCTACTTTGTAGCAACGGTTGGAAATGTAACAGCAGACATAGTTAAGAAGTATGTTGAGGAGCAGTGGGAGAAAGAGAGATGAAGAGAGCAAGCATAGTAAGGCTCATAGTTGATAAAGACGCTGAGGAGAGGTTGAAGCTGCTATGCAGTTTATCCTCTAAGCTGTGGAATGAAGTGAACTACGCTAGGAGGAGAGCGTTCTTCGAGAAGAGAGGTGTAGACCTCAAAGCAACATACAAAGAGTACTACGAGAAGTATAAAACACTCATAGGTTCTGCCACAGTACAGCAAATCCTAAACAAGAACAATGAGATGTGGAAGAGCTTCTTCAAAATGCTGAAGCTCAAGAAGGAAGGCAAGCTACCGCCATTCATTACGAAAGTCAATCCACCAGGTTACAAGAAGAAAAACAATAAGAGGGTCCTGTGGACTGTTTTGAGGAAAGACCAGTATAGGGTAGAGGGTGATAAAATAGTCCTCAAGGGACTAGGAGCTATTGGAAGGATAGAAGTGAGGTACAAGGGCTTGATACACTTGAGGGGAGAGCAGGGCAGGCTGGAGATACACTACGATCCAGACAGGAAGAAGTGGTATGCCCACATATCATTCGAGGCGAGCGAGAAAGCCATCAGGGGGGTCTGGGCTAGCGTCCCGAGGAGACCGAGAGGGAATCTAGTAGTAGGCATCGATATCGGCATTAACAACTTGATGGCTATATACGTTGAAAATGGTTTGGCAAAGTTTGTTAATGGTAGACCGCTTAAAGCGATATCTCACTACTGGAGGATGAGGATCGCCAAGTACCAGTCCACACTGAATAAGCATGACTTGAACTCTAGGAGGCTCAGGTCTATGTACTCTAAGTGGAGGAGGCAAGTTAAAGCCTATATTGACTCAAGGGTTAGACAAGCAATTGAATGGCTGTATAGTGTTGGAGTCTCAGTCATCAAGGTCGGCTATCCCAAATATATTGCCCAGGAGAACGGAAACTTCAACAACGTCCACATTTGGGCATATGGCTACCTACTGAGGAGAATCCACGAAGTTGCAGAAGAGTATGGGATAACAGTAGTCTACGTAGATGAGGCGTATACATCGTCTAAGTGCCCAATCCACGGCGAGGGATGCGGGGAGAGAATTAAGCGTGGACTATTCAAATGCACCAAGCTAAACAAAGTGTTCAACGCAGACCTAGTAGGAGCATACAACATACTCATAACCCCGAGTCCCGAGAGGGATAGGGGTAATGGGCCGGAGACCCGGCCCGGGATTGAACCCTCAGGAAGAGGGGATGTAATCCCAAACCCCCTCGCTCTAGGGGAACCATCGCCCTTCAGGGCGGGGAGGAGGTCAGTGGCTTCGGTGAGGAATTGGGTTGGCGAGGTTTTCTCCTAAGGAATTTAATCGATATAGGGTTCTGGAAATCCTCTGCTATCATCGGGCTCATCTGGGGTATATGGCACGCTCCACTCATCCTCCAAGGGCGACTCAGGTATCCTCAGCATCCGGTGGAAGGTGTAATCATGATGATAATCTTCTGCCTCCTCCTCTCTCCCCTGTTCAGTTACATTAGATTGAAGTCGAAATCAGTCGTCGCTGCTGCGATTCTCCATGGCTCTTTCAATGGCACTACAGGACTATCTATTTTAGCAGTGAAAGGAGGGAACGATCTGATCATCGGGATTACGGGGGCAGCCGGTTTCATCACACTCTTATTAGTGGATCTCCTGATACTTCTCCTGGATAGTTCTATTAGAGAAGGATCTATAAAAGATACCGTAAAAATAAGTTAAGTGTATGATAACGTCACTTAACTTAAAAAAGAAAAAAGATGTTTATTTAAAATGTTTATTCAGGGGGTCTTTATCTCTTCCAGACGGCCTCAACAGCCATCTCTATGTCTCTATCGGTCACTGTCTTCCTCTTTGCGTGCTTCGCAAGCTCTACAGCTTGCGCCCCGACTTCCCTAGCGAATCTCTCGAGGTGATAGACCATCCTCTCCCTCGCATCGTCGCTTACCCTCTCAGCGCCCGCGCTCTTGATTATCCTATACACGGGTGCTAGGGGGAGATACCTAGTCTGCTTCTGGGGCATACCATATCACCTCTTAACAAACCCTATATGGGCCATGTATTATGCATAAGCACTTAAATATAAGCTTTTCTGAAGAATGAGCCATCGCCAGCTATATGGATGATAGGCTTACCTATCACATCAAGTGTTCAGTCCACTGAAACATATAAATTTCTTGATACCCCCACTATGATGCCTCCAATTCATATTCAATGAAAAAAAGGCATTCTCAATTATGAAAAAATATATTTTGCAATTATGTAGAAAAATCTATAAAAGAATAAAAAAATATCCTTATTTGGAAAAAATTTGGAGTTGCGTAATTAGAAGACTTCAGGGGACACAGCATACTTCTACTCGATTGTTATCAGCCGGAGTGGAAATATACCCGAGATGAGCTCATGAACTCGATCTATTGTACGCAATCTAATAAAAATATACCTATTCAAGTCATTGTCATGGAAATAACTCATAAGAGCGAGACTTCATTTAAAATTACATTATGATCATGATAGATAAATTAAATAACTTTTTAGAGTGATCAAAGTCCCTCAAGAGATACTTAGATGGGTCATTCAGATTAACTATCTTCCAGCTCTATTGGATCGCATAAAGAAATTTCGAGAGTAATTTCCCCATATTAAAGTGAAATATGTTCTCTTTGACTCCCCTATACTACCTAACAGACTTTAAGCTCCGGGAGTTTATCCCTGGAGTTCGTCTCTATAGGATTAGATCCAGAGAGCTCGGGAGGAATATTTAATAGGAAAGAGGGACCCCTTGAAGTAGCCCTGAAATCTAGAGGGGTTCTCATGGTAGAGTCAGCTAGGAGGGATGCTTTAAGGCTCCTTTGCTCCACGGAATTCTTCTGGGGTTCAGATATTGGGGACGCTTCAGCTCATCTCATTAAAATAGGGTGCGAGGGCCTCGTTATATCCACAGATCCCCCTCATTATTTCCCATCGGCATTACACAGGGAGAGTTTCAGGGCTTTGAGGGATCTCATCAACAGCTTAGATGTCGTAGTAGCTGTTAGATCCCCTGAGACTGACGTTAATATCTTCAGCAGTAACCCTTATATCTCGGAGGCTTCTATCAGAAGTATCGAGGATTCAATAAACCTCTCACTCTCTTTAAACGCTGATTTCTCAATAATAAGACCTTCAAATACTGCTATCCCGCAGAATTATGGGCTTGTCATGAGCAAGTTGCAGAGGATACTCTCTGGAGTGGGCAGGAACTCTTACATAGCTCTAGAGTTGATAGGCGAGGGGGCCCTCGAGATCTCCTCTAGGATAAGGGAGAGGAGGATAGGCTTCGTCTATGTGGATGGAAGGAGTCCTGAGGGCCTTTTGAGAAGCGACAGAGTAGTCTGCTTATCCATCTACTCTAAATCAGATCCCCTCAGGGTGATCCCCGGTATGAGGACTAATATACCTTATCTAGCAATTTATCCGAGGGAGAGGGGAATGCACAGGGCCGATGACGTCAGAAGGATTGTTTTAAAGGTAAAAAGTTGGAGGGAGAGCCTCCTATGATATATGGATTTCCTGCCTCTCCCATCCCTCGACTATCGCTCTCACTTCACTGAAGATCCTCTCCAGTAGCTTATTAGCGAATTCAGAGGCCTTATCCCTATCAGGTATCTTAATAGAGAATCTATCATCGTAGGAGATTATAGAGCCGGGAGTGGGGACTGCGTAGATGCCCTCCCTCGTCCTATATATCTCCTCCCTCTCCATCTCCCCCCTGATTAAGGAGGGATCTATCTCTAGGATCATCGCTGTCTCATCTACACCAGCGTGCCCTCCGCTCCCCCCGAATATCTCCTCAGCCAGATCCCTAGCTAAACTCCACCAATTTACCATAGCTGACTTCAATCCGTAGTCGAACCACGCCCTCCTCATCGCTCTCAATATAGTTTCTACTTGACCAGAGCCCCCGTGCCCATTCATCACTATCACTTTCTCGAACCCGTTCCTCATCAAATCAGTTAAGACATCGTACATGAGAGACTCCATCGTCGATTCACTTATCCTAAGCGTGCCGAAGTAACCTGAGAGGCCTAGAGTCACTCCGTAGTTTATCGGAGGAGCTATCAATGCGTTCAGCCTCTCAGCTAAGTTCAGGGCGATCCACTCCGGGATGAGGAAGTCTGTCCCCAGGGGGAGGTGGGGTCCGTGAGCCTCGCAGACACCTACCGGGAGTATCGCTAGATCCGTGTCCTCAATGGCCTCCCTGAACTCCCTCCAATTCATCAACCAGATCCTTCTCTCGCTCATAAGCCGACCCTCTTCAGGAACTCATCTATCACATCCTCTAGTGTCGGCGATCCTATCTCCTGTAGCTCGTAGTAAACGTGGACGGCCGGTTTGTTTATCTTCAGATACCTGCTTATGTCCGTGGGAGTCCCTAGGACCACTGCCTCAGCCGGTGATTTGTTTATGGTCTCCTCCAGTTCCTTCATCTGGGCTTCCCCATAACCGACCGCCGGGAGCACTTGTGATAAGTGAGTGTACTTCTCATAAGTCTCCTTTATTGAGCCAACTGCGTATGGCCTCGGATCTATTATCTCAGCCCTCAGCTTCCGGGCCATTAAGTAACCGGCCCCGAAGCCCATATCTCCGTGTGTCACAGTCGGACCGTCCTCGACGACTATTACTCTCTTCCCCTCTATTAACTCGGGCTTATCCACAGTGTAAGGGATAGCGGCAGTTATTATCTTAGCCCTCGGATTCACCCTCTCTACGTTCATGATGACCTTCTCTATATCCGAGTAGCAAGCAGTATCTACCTTGCTCACTATTATCACATCGGCCATCCTGACGTTGACGCTCCCCGGCCAGTGAGTGAGCTCGTGGCCAGCTCTGAGAGGATCCACTACAGTTATCATGAGATCCGGTTTGTAGAACGGGAAGTCATTATTCCCCCCATCCCAGAGTATGACATCGCTCTCCTTCTCGGCTTCCCTCAGTATCTTCTCATAATCCACTCCAGCATAAACTATATTTCCTATCCTCAGATGGGGCTCATAATCTTCTCTCTCCTCTATCGTAGCATTATGTCTATCTAGATCCTCTAATGAAGCGAACCTCTGGACTATCTGTTTCCTCAAGTCCCCGTAGGGCATCGGATGCCTCACAACAGATACCCTAAGCCCCCTAGCTTTCAGTATCTTCGATACCCTCCGGCTCGTCGGGCTCTTCCCAGCCCCAGTTCTAGCTGCAGTCACGGCTATTACTGGCTTATTAGACTTCAACATCGTGCTCTTTGGGCCTAGGAGCATGAAATCTGCCCCATTTGCTTGAGCTATAGCAGCTCTCTCCATTATGTACTGATGGGAGACATCACTATACGAGAATACGACGAGATCCACATCATTCTCCCTTATTATCTTTGGAAGATCTTCCTCAGGATATATTGGGATTCCATCAGGGTAGAGAGGGCCCGCAAGCTCTGGTGGGTAAATCCTTCCAGCTATATTGGGCAGTTGAGCTGCAGTGAAAGCGACTACCCTATAATTCTCGTTATTCCGGAAGAAAACATTGAAGTTATGGAAATCCCGGCCAGCGGCACCCATGATGACTACTCTCCTGACCATGATATCACCTCAGCATACGCTGGGGAAATGGATTTAACCTTGTGCTTCCGAGAGCCCCGTGAGGCCTGAGAGGGAGCTCATCGATGAGATAATTAGGCTAGTTTCAGAGGACCCACACGGTTTACTGAAACTTGGGAGGGATGATGCTTCAGCTAGAAGGCTGGAGGAAGGTATATATGTCTTTAAGATGGATATGGTATCTTCATCAACGGATCTGCTCCCCGGGATGAGCTTGAGGCAGTTAGCTAAGAAGTGCGTAGTAGCCAACTTCTCCGATATAGCATCTAAAGGAGCTAGGCCCCTCCTCTTCATGTGTTCCCTCGGTCTCCCTGAGGATATGGGGGATGAGGAATTCACTTCGATATTCGAGGGGTTTGAGGAAGCAATGAGGAAGTACGGGACTTACTTAATCGGGGGGGATCTAGGGGAGTCGAAGGAGCTCGTAATATCGGGATTCGCTTTCGGTAGGGTAGAGAGGAGGCTCGTGGGGAGAGGTGGATCGAGGCCCGGTGATATCGTGATGACGACAGGTAGCTTCGGGTTGACTTGGCTAGGCTTCAAGCACCTCTTAGAGGGATTAGAGCTACCTGAGGGATTGAGGAGGAGGGCGTTGAGGGCTGTATACGAACCCGAGGCCAGAGTTGAGGAGGGGATAATAATATCTAGTTATGCTACATCTACTGTAGATAGTAGCGATGGGCTCTATTGGTCGCTTAAAGAACTCTCTAGAGCTAGCGGCAATGGATTCCTGATAGAGGAGCTCCCCTTGGATGAGGAAGTCAGGCTCTTCTTAGGCGAGAGTTCGATGAGCGCTACTTTCCATGGGGGTGAGGAGTATGAGATAGTCTTCACTGTGAGGGAGGAGGATTCAGATAAGGTAAGGGATGAGCTCACAGTCCTCGGGGTCGAGCCTATTAAGATAGGTAGAGTCGTGGAGGGAGGGGGGATACACTTGAGAGTGGGGGACAGCTTGATAGAGGTCCCAGAGGGAGGCTGGGAGCATTTCAGAGGTCTAAAGTGACGATCTCCCCTATCTCAGGGAGTAAAGTCTTGATATTAAGGTCAGATGACTTGATCCTCTCTACGAATTCAGATCTCTCGCTATCATCCCCGTGGATCGGGACAGCTAAGTTAGGCACTACAGCTCTCGCTATCCTCACTGCTTCAGAGGGACTGGAATTAGGAGATGGAGAGCCTACTGGGATGAAAGCGAGATCCACAGGGGAGAAAGCTGAGAAACTCTTTGAAAATCCTGTAGAATCTCCATGGAATATCGATACTCTCCCCACCTCTAGTAAGAGCACGATAGGATGATAGCCGGGATGCACAGCCCTCAGAGCGTGTACTTTGATCCCCTCAAATTCTATCATCTCACCCTCCCTTATCCTGATGATATCTGAGGACCTCCTCGCTATCCTATAAGCCCCGGGATTCCCCACTACATGCGGATTGAACTCATCGATCATAGAATTTAGAGTTGCGATATCCAAGTGATCTGAATGCTCGTGAGTGAAGAGGACTATATCGAGCCCTCCTAGATCGCGTACCTCATCGATTGAGAATAGGGAGGACGGATCTATCAGGACACCTATCCCCTCGGCCCTCAGGTATACTGCGGAACTCCCCTTCCAAACGAATATCAAGACCTCACCAACTCCACACTCATACCAGTCCTCAATCCTCTAATAAACTCCATACCCGAGATGACCTTCCCCATCGGATTTATGGGCTCGCTCAACTTTATGTCCGATAGAGCTATCAATAACATCTTTTTAGAGATAGAATATGCGACGTGGCCTCTCCTCATCGAGTTCCTAGACTTCTCAGATCTGGTCTCTATGGGGGCTGATATGTAAATGAGCTCACCGCTGCTCACTACCATGCCCCTTATCGGGAGGCTCCTATAGAACCTCTCTATAGTTATAGGTGAGAGGTGTCTTATCAGCTCCAATTGAACAATACCATCAGCACCTTCCCACCTAAGGGTAACTATATAGCTCTCTATTCCCTCAACTCTCTCTTTCACTATGCTTCCACCTCGGGGAGGGTCAAATAGCTCTATCCCTCCCCACCAATCTTCGCCTTAGCTCCTTTATAAATCCTTAGCCTAGAGTTACCATCCACATATACGACTAGCCCTTCCCTCTCGAACTCCCTCAGGAGCTTCCTAGCCACACTGACCCTTATGTTGTACTTCATCGCTAGGGACTGGGGAGTGATATAACTTGATCTAACTACTTCCTTCCTCATCTGCTCCATAACTTGGGGCTTGACTTCAATATCCCTGATTATCTTCTCAGTCTTCTCAGCGCTCATGACGCATCCCTCCCCTCTCACCTAGAGGCTTTTTTAATCATACCTCCTGACCCTCACCCCACTTCTTCATCCTCAGAGACTCCTCTTCCGATCTTAAAAGTTCAATTTTTTCCCTTTTTGCCTCTATTTCTTTATCTAAAATTGAAATAAGCTCCTTTCTCATGTTTATATCATTAAGTATTGATGAGAGCTCGGAGACCTTCCCTAATAACTCTGAGAGAATCCCCTTACTAGATTCTATCACTTCAGAGAACTTCCTGAACTCAGATAATGTAGGATAAAACTTCTTCAAGAGAGCTTCAGAGGAATCCCTCAGTTGCTTCGCTATAGTCTCTATTTCCTCAGCCAGATCTTTCCTCATCTTCCTCAGCTCATCTATTTCAGCTAGAAGCAACTCTTTCCTAGCTTCAAGTGTCTTTACCTCAGAGCCCAGGCTCTTAGATATCTCCTCTAGCTTAGATAACTCGCTTCTCATGTTTGAAATCTTCAGATCCAATGAAGATACTTCAGATTCCAATACAGATTTTCTAGCCTCTATAGCGTTCAACTCGGCCCTCATCCTCTCCTTACCTTCCCTGAGAGCATCTATGTCTCTCTCCAATTCCCTTATTTGAGATTCCAGTTGGCTCACTATCGATCTCTTCTCAGTTATCTCACTTTCTAGCGATAGTTTCCTCCTCTGGAGATCCTCTATCCATTTCAAAAGCATCTGATATCTATTATTCAGGATCTCCACCTCTTTATTGAGTCTCCCAGCGATCTTACTGAGTTCTCTTATCCTCTCCTCTAGCTCCTCCTTTTCAGCTACCCTCTCTTCAAGGTCATCGCTACTCATCGCGCACCTCCTATTGATGAGACTCCCAATTTTTAATATGATCGGGGCGGTCCGCTCAACTCAGACACCCCCCATAACCCGGGGATCGCGAAACTAATTTTAATCCTAGTAAAGTCATAGTAGCATGATGATCCCTAACTACAGGATAAGGCCCTTCAGACCGGAGGACCTAGAAGCAGTTGAGAGGATAAACAGAGTTTTCTTGCCGGAGAACTACCCAAGCTATTTCTTCATGGAAAATTACAGGAGATTCCCGAGGAGCTTCTTCGTAGCGGAGGATGAGAAAGGGAACATAGTCGGTTACGTCATGTGCAGAGTAGAGCCGCACTACACTAAGAAGGACACCCTCATCTTGGGGCACGTGCTATCGATAGCTGTGAGTAAGGAGCACAGGAGAAGGGGGATAGGGGAGGCTCTAATGCTGAAGGCTGAGGAGGGTCTCCTATCTTACAATTCCGATGCTATCTACCTCGAAGTCAGGGTATCCAACGAACCGGCTATAAGGTTATATGAGAAGCTGGGATATAAGAAACTCGGCATAATCCCGTTCTACTACGCGGATGGTGAGGACGCTTTCCTCATGTACAAGATAGTGAGGGAGGGCCTCGATGATTCAGCGATATACCAAGCCCTCGGGAACAGGGTGGTCCGTTGAGGAGGGCTGTTGATCTGAGGGGGATGAAGAGCCCCAGGACTATAGTTGAGATAGCGAAGCTAGTGAGGAAGGCCGCGCCAGGTGAGACATTAGACTTCCTCGTGGGCGATAAGGGGACCGTGGACGATGTGTACGAGTGGGTGGGCAGGACGGGCCACATGCTTAAAGTATCTGAGAGGGGGGATCACTGGCTCATCCAAATAACTAAGAGGGAGGGTTGAATTTGCCGAAGGTGAAGGACGAAGGGTTAGCTGGTAGGGGGAAAGACTCTATTGAGTGGGCCAGGGCCCATATGCCAGTTCTATCAGAGATAGCTAGGAGGTTCCTCAAGGAGAGGCCCCTCGATGGCCTGAGGATCGCTGCTAGTATGCACGTCACTAAGGAGACAGCAGTATTGATGCTCGCTCTCAGGGATGGGGGCGCTGATATATTCCTCTCTCCATCGAATCCCCTCTCAACTCAGGACGATGTAGCAGCAGCTCTAGTCGAGGAGGGTATAGAGGTATACGCGTGGAGGGGCATGTCGGATTCTGAATATTTCTGGGCGATAGAGGAATGTCTCAAGGCTGGTCCGGATTTCACTATGGATGACGGAGGGGATCTCACTGTAATGGCCCATGAGAAAGGTTATGCTGAGAGGATAGCTGGGGGGACTGAGGAGACGACTACTGGGGTCCTGAGGTTGGTGGCGCTCGAGAGGGATGGTAAGCTGAAGTACCCTGTGATAGCGGTGAATGATGCCGAGACAAAGAGGAACTTTGATAACGTTTACGGGACGGGACAGAGCACTATAGATGGTATATTGAGAGCTACTAATATAATGATAGCTGGTAAGTGGTTCGTAGTCGCTGGATATGGATATGTGGGGAGAGGGATAGCTAATAGGGCTAGAGGGATGGGCGCTAAAGTTATAGTGACTGAAGTAGATCCTATAAGGGCTTTAATGGCTGCTATGGATGGTTTCATCGTGATGCCAATGCGAGAGGCAGCTAAACTCGGTGATATATTCGTTACAGCTACTGGGAACATCGGGGTCATAAAAGCGGAGCATATAAGCTTGATGAAGGACGGCGCTATACTCGCTAACGCTGGGCACTTCGATGTCGAAGTATCTGTCAAGGACCTGGAGCTAATGTCGTTAGCTAAGAGGGATCTGAGGGAGAACTTGAGGGAGTACTTACTCCCCAATGGGAAGAGGGTTTACTTACTCGCTGAGGGGAGGTTGGTGAATTTAGTCGCAGCTGAGGGCCATCCCAGTGAGGTCATGGATATGAGTTTCGCTAATCAAGCCCTGAGCCTCGAATATCTAGTGAGAGAGAGGGGGAAGCTCCCAGCTAAAGTGATACCAGTGCCCAGATGGATAGATAGCGAAGTAGCTAGGATAAAGCTGAGATCCATGGGGATAGAGATAGATAACTTGACGAAGGAGCAGGAGGAGTACTTGAGGAGCTGGCGGATCTGAGATGGAGGAACTCCCTTTAGGCGCACTCAGAGTTAGGGGATGGAGTAAGGGCTGCTATCTCTGTTGGAAGGGGGCTAAGAGCGTCCTCTTCATAACTGGGGAGTGTCCCTTATACGAGAGCTGTTTCTACTGCACGATATCGGATTGGAGGAGGGGCAAGAGAGATCTCATTATCGTGAACGAGAGGGTTATCGAGGGGGGATCATCTCTCATCGAGGAGATAGAGTACAGTTCCTCTCTAGGAGTTGGGATAACTGGAGGAGAACCATCTATCGTGCCCGATAGAGTTTATGAGTACGTCAAATTGCTTAAGGAGAGATTCGGAAGGGAGTTCCATGTCCATCTCTACACTAATTCTATCGGTATAGATGAGAGGACTCTATCCCTCTTCTACGATGCCGGAGTAGATGAGATAAGGTTCCACACGTGGGATGAGAGGAATTGGGAGAAGATCAGACTGGCTGTCTCCTTCGGATTCTCAGTGGGAGCTGAGATGCCATCGATCCCTGGGGAGGGATGGGTGAAGAAACTCATCCTACTCTCTGGCTTCCTCGATAAGGTAGGTGCTGATTTCTTGAACTTAAATGAATTGGAGTTCACTCCCTCGAATAGAGAGAACCTATTGAGAATCGGTATGAGGCCGAGGATCGATGACGAAGCCGCTGTCGAGGGGAGCTTGGAGGCTGCTAAAGTCGTACTTGAGTACTTAGAGAGGGAGACCGGGATAATGGGTTACTTCTGCCCAGCCTCTCAGAAGGAGTATCAAGTGAGGATGAGGTGGATAAGGAGGGCTTCTAATATCGCTAGGGATTATGAGATGCCCACTGACGAGGGCACTCTCATATACGGGGAAGTGAGCGGTCCTGAGGAGAAACTTATGAGGATCTTCAGAAAATATGGGGGCCATTACAAAGATGGAAAACTATTAATGAGGGCCGATTCATTTGAGAAAGCTTCTAAAGAGATAAAGGAGCTCGGACTGGAGGGGAAGTTGATTGAAGTAATGCCAACTGAGGAGAGGAAGGTCCTGCAAGTATATCCGCTTGAATTCGTATTGAGGAGTAAGAGGAGCTAAAAATCTAATGTCTCCTCTATTTCGGGTGAATATGCCGCTATCCCCATCTTCTCTAACTCATCAGCGAAATCACTAGCTCTATCCCCATGGACAGCTACTACCTCCCTAGGGCTGAGGTCCCTTATCGTCCTCAGGATGCCCGATCTACTCACGTGAGCTGAGAAGTTCAGTTGATTTACCCTCATCGAGATCCAATTATCCTCTCCATCTATCTCCATCTTCCCCTCCTCTAAAACCCTCCTCCCCTCAGATCCATCTACTTGATAGCCGGTGAGTATGAGAGCGCTGTTCTCATCCTCCTTCCTCTCCTTAACGTAATAGTGGACGGGCCCTCCCTCCAGCATACCCGATGTAGTTAACACGACACTAGCTCTCTTCGCTATCCTCTCCCTCATCCCCCAATCCCTCACGGGGATCATGCTCCTTATAGTCAGGCTCATCTCTTCATAATTCCTGACTTTATTTGAGAACTCCGATGTTATCTCTGTGCTCTTCCTCGCCATACCATCTAGGAATATCTCGCCCTTGAAGCCCCTCGCCCTCAGGGCCATCGCTACCTCTAGTAACCTGCCTATCGCGAAGCCCGCTATTATGGCGGTACCTCCACTTTCCAATGTCTCCATAACAGTCTCTTTCAGGAGTATCTCCTGCTTATCCCTGGGTGGATGCTCCTTCTTAGCGTAAGTCGTTTCAGTTATCAATATATCTATCTCGGGGACCTCCTCTATCTTAGCCGGAGGCATTAGCCTAGACTCCACTGTATTGAAGTCCCCTGTGTAAAGCAGGGAGGTGCCATCGTAATTTATGTAGAACATAGCGCTCCCCGGGATGTGCCCAGCATCTATAGCAGTGACCTCCAAGTCCCCTACCTTAAACGGTATATTGAACTCTATGTTCCTGAAGTTCTCTAATGTCTTGTTCACTTCCCTCGCTCCATAACCTAAGTCGTGATCCTTCAATTTCGCTACCTTTATGGAATCGTAGAGCAAGAGTTCTGTGTAGTACTTCGTTATATCTAGAGCGTATATAGGTACCTCCATACCGTGGCTCACGAGCCTGGGCAGTGCGCCAGAGTGGTCTAAGTGGGCATGCGTGAGGAGCACGGCATCTACTTCCTCCGGGATAGGGGGGAACTCTGGATGCTGCTTAGGTATTAACTTCATCCCATAATCCAGCAGTACTCTCGTCCTTCCAGCCTCGAGTAGGATTGCGCTCTTCCCAACTTCTCTAGTCCCCCCTAAGCACGTTATAGATACTTTAGCCACTTTCATCACCTCTGACCTCTTCAGGTCTCAGCGGGGATAAGTCCAGTAGCCCTTTAAAAATATATGAGCTTGAGTTTAGAGAGGTGATCTCATGAGCTACGTCCCCTTCTCAGACTTCAAGAAGCTTGATATAAGGATAGGGGAGATAATAGAAGCTGATAAGATAGAGGGGAGCAGGAAGTTAGTTAGATTAGTAGTGGATCTGGGCAGTGAGAGGAGGCAACTCGTAGCAGGGATAGCTGAGTTCTATGAGCCGAAGGACCTCATAGGGAGGCAGATAGTCGTAGTGACGAACTTAGAGAGGAGGAAGTTCATGGGAGTGGAGTCTCAAGGCATGCTACTAGCGGCTGTAGTCGATGGTAGGCCTGTCCTAATCGAGCCGGAGGAGAGAGTCCCGCCAGGGACTCCGGTCTCATGACTCCTCTTCCTCGGAGGCTCCGAGTATCCTATATACTTCCACTCCCTCATCTCCTATCTTTTTGAAGTCGAGGAATGCCAGTCCCTTCCTCTCGAGCCCCTCCAGTATCTTCCTAGCGAGCTCAACTGGTAAGTTCAGTTCAGAGGATACGTCCGCTACTGAGACGAATCCACCCCTCCTCTTAGCCAGCCTTATGACAGCTGCCTCTAACCTCTCCTCGGAGGCTTTAGCTTCCCTCAACATATACCTGAGGTAGATCAACAAGCCCCCCAGGCCCATTAGGGCTATCCCCGGTAGCACTCTCATAGGTTCGAATACGCTAGCTATCAGGAATATCAATCCGAAAAATATGAGAACTGCTGAGAGCAAATAAGATAAGATATCAGATATTGAGGGCAATTTAACCCCCAACTTCCTCCTTCAGTTTCTTAATCTCCTCCTCCAATTGAGCCTGCAGCTCTATCTTACCTAACTCCCTCTCTATGACATCCCTCTCCTCTGGCTCCAGTAAGTCTAGAGCTCCTCCAGTAGCTATTAATTCATCTATCGCTGCTGCTCTCGCCTTCATATCGCTTATTTTCTCCTCAGATCTCTCGATTATCCTAGCTGCTGATGCGAAGTCGTCTGATAATCCTGTTATCATCCCCTGAACCTCGACCTGAGCCTTAGAGGCTTCATATTCTGCCTTAAGCTGCTCCTTCTTAGCCTTGAATAGCTCTATCTTAGTCCTAAGATTGTCCCTCAGAGAGAGCAGCTTTTCCTCGTCTTGCTTCATCTCATCTATCCTCTTACTTATGGTCTCCCTCTGCTGGACTAGGACTAACTTCCTCTCTAGAGCTTGCTTAGCTAGATCCTCCCTGCCCGCCTTAAGGGCCCTCTTAGCTTTATCATCCATATCCTTTATCCTCTCATCCAGCCTCTCTAACTCGAATTCCAACTTCTTCCTAGCAGCTATCGCCCTAGATAGCGCTATCTCAACGTTATGCAACTGTTGAACGAGCTTATCGTAAGCGTAATCCAGTTGCTCCCTCGGGTCCTCGAATCTATCGAGCAGTTTATTCAACTTGGCCTCTATATTAGCTCTCAACCTATCCCAGAATCCGGACATGGGACCACCCCCACTTAGACCCTCTCGAAGATAAAAAGATTAGCTCCTCACCGCCTCCCTCAGTATGTATCGGCCTCCCGTGATACAGCTAAGGCTCTCGAAATTTTCCCATGCTTCCGAGGACTTCACCATATTTTTTGAGTGAGAGGAGAGCATGCGCGGCCCTCTCGGGCGTGGGGAATATCGGCAATCCCCTCTTCTTCAATTCCCTCAGTATAGAGTCTACCTCTTCAGTCGTAGGTACTGCTACAGCGACAATAGGTATCTTTGAGGACTCCAGGAGCTCTGATAATGCCTCTAAGGTCTTACTCGGTATCATAGCGGGGACCCCGAGTAAGGGTATTATGAAGAGGGCATCGTACTCACCGCTCTCGGAGAATATGCTGCCGACCTCTAGGAATTGCTCGGGTGTCGAGTCGCCTGTCAGATCCGTCGGATTTCCGATAGGATAGTAAGGGGGGAGTATCTCCTTCAGCTTCCTCTCCAACCTCTCAGAGGGTGGGTTCAACTCGAAGCCCATCGATTCGAGGGCATCTACAGCTAGTATCCCGAAACCCCCTCCATTCGTTATAACAGCTACTCTATCGCCTGACATAGGGGGCTGTGATGCTAGCGTCTGAGTGGAATCCAAGAACTCCCCCAAACTGCTCACGAGTATCCCCCCGCTCTGCTTCACAGCCGAGTGGAATATCTCGCTGCTCCCCGCCATCGATCCAGTGTGACTCCTCACAGCCCTATCGCCCGATGAAGTCCTACCCCCCTTGAGGACTACTACCGGTTTCCTCCTAGATGCCCTCCTCAGGGACTCCATGAACCTCCTACCGTTAGCCACGCTCTCTACGTAAGCTGCTATTACCTCGGTATCCTCATCTTCCATCAGATATTCCAGAAGCTCCCCCTCATCTACATCCGCCCTATTCCCATAACTCACGAATTTACTTATCCCCATGCCCTCCTTCCTCATCATCGTGAGTACAGTGCTCCCCAGACTACCGCTCTGCGTGATTACAGCTATTTTCCCCCCACCAGGCCTAGGTATTACCCTCTCCGGGAGGAAGAGGGTATCTATCTTGTCCTTAGGATCGAATATCCCTAGGCAATTCGGTCCAATTATCCTTATACCCCTCCTCCTAGCTACTTCGATGAGCTTCCTCTCGAGCTCCCAGTTCCCCACTTCCGAGAACCCACCTGAGATAACCAAGGCTCCCCTTGCCCCTTTATCAGCTGCTTCCTCTATGATCGCTGGCGTGAGATCTGCCCTAACAGCTATTACGACTAGATCAATACCCCCCGGTATATCTGAGATAGATCGATAGCATTTGAGCCCTAAGATCTCATCTGCATTCGGATTAACTGGATATATCTTCCCTTCGAATCCTATTTCCACCATCCTCCTGAGGATGACGTGTCCCACTTTCTCCTCACTCCTAGATGCGCCGACTATAGCTACAGAGCTAGGTCTGAAGAAGACATCCAGGCCCATGCTCCCCCTCTCGATTTGAGTTACGTTAAAATTGAGCTAATGCACTATAAAATAATGCCATTAGAAGATGAGCTCTCCCTCGAGTCCCCTGAGGAAGCGTTCATCAGGATGAGTAAAGATATCCTGAGCTCCCTCAATATCGAGAGGAGCAAGTACAAGCTGAAGTGGGAGGAGATCCCTGAGGGGTCTCATGAGAGGATAGCGGCTGTGGACGGGGGGAGCGGCATACTCTTCTTGAACCAAGGTCAGGTGATGTTCTTGACATCCTCCTCCCTCTTCCAGAAAGACGATGCCATTAGGAGAGCTAGGAAATATCACATGGGCGTTCTAGATGCTTTCGCGCACACTGAGAGGGTTTCTATATGCAGGAAGACTATGGAGATAAAGATGGCCCTTAGAACAATAGAGTCACTGAATCCGGATCTCCTCCTACTTGATGGATCTCTTAAAGCATTCGTAGATGGAGATATATGGGCTACACCATTCGGCTCGAGGTATCGAGTGAGTGAAGTGAGGAAGTTCCTCGATAAGTTCCTGATGGGGATAGAGGGGATGGGACTCGATCTAACGAGCGGGCTCATACCTCTAACTCAAAGTCGGGAGCATTCTAGAGATATAGATGCTATTATAGAGGAGGTCCTGAGGGAGAAGGGCGGTGAAACTCTGGGAAGGGATGAGTTTCTGAGAGCCAGAGCATATTTGGAAAGATATGAGTTCCTCTATTCATTGAACAAGCTCCTCAGTACGTCTAAAAAAATCGTAGCAATATCCAAGAGATCTGGGGGTAGTGCTTATTTCAGATCTAATGTCCCCGACATTGAGATAGTTAGGAGGTGCTGTGAGATGAAGCCCGGATTCCTGGAGCCCATTCCTATGGATCTGGACTTCCAGAATCACGGTATAGATAGCTCTTATTCGATTTACTTAACTTACGCGAGATTGGAGAGAGGGGCCAATGTGCTGAGGGTAGAGGCACTCGGGGATAGTGACGACGTAAGTGAGATAATAGGATCCCTCGCGAGGAACTCCATAAAGGGATATCCGTATCATCTGAGGATAGCCCACGAGATGGCGAAAGTAGGGAGGAAGCTGATCCACTTCTTAGTCAAGAACCTCCACTTAGATATCGTGAGCGGGAGGGAGGTACTTGGGGAGTGACTCCTTAGGTAAGGTCGCCCCGGGCACCACCCCCCTCTCGGTCCAGATGGTAGCTTACGAGGGCGTGATCCCGAGGGTCGGGGAGTACGTCATACTGGAAGATGGGGAAGTCAGAGTGCTCGGTATGATAACCGATGTCGTGATGGGAGCCTCTGAACTAGAGAGAGAGGACTTGCTCCAAGCTAATTATTACGATAAGATCCTCAAGTTGATTGAGAGGCCATCTAATTGGATAAAAGCATCTATAAAGACGATAGGGGTCCTAGATGGGAAGAAGATCTCTGGAACCCCTAAGGTCCCAATATCGCCTGCAGCGGATGTTAAGAGGGCCCCTACTGATGTCTTGACTGAGATATTCAAACCGAACGATGGCGATGGGATAAGGATAGGTAAGTTGATGACTAGGGATGATGTAGATGTCTACTTAGATCCCGATGAGATACTATCAAGGCATCTAGCTATCCTAGCGGTCACTGGTGCCGGGAAGTCGAATACAGTCGCTGTGATACTCGAGGAGATCCTGAGGCTCGGGGGTGTAGCTCTACTCTTCGATATACACTCCGAATATTCTAACATGTCTCTGGATTGTGAGGGATGCTATGTTGAGACGATACAACCTGAGATAGATCCATTGACACTCAGCACCGATGAAATAGCTAAATTAATAGGAATATCCTACGAATCTGCCGCGAAGATATATATATTCCTTAAAAGAGCTCATAATAATGCGAAAAACCTCTTGATGAGGGAGGAGTTAGGGGATTACATCAAGAGGGCCGGAATAGATGGCGACCCTCAGGATCTACTGGCTGGTATACACGCTATAGTGAAACTATCTGTAGATGAGGAAGGCGGATCCGATGATAAGAACCTGCTGAGGTACGGGAGGAAGGATAGGGAGAGTGTATTGAGCCTCTTAGCCAGGCTGGAGCACGTGAGGGAGAGATATTCTAGGGTCTTAGTCCCTAGGGCTGGTGAGATAGTAGATCACTTGAATTACAGAAAGCTCGTTGTCGTTGATCTGGGTCAATTAGATACGGAGCTGACGGATATAGTCGTAGGTAAGACTCTCATAACTCTACTGGAGAGAGCTAAAAAGAAGAGGATGGGATCCGATGTCTGGATACCTATTCCAGTGTTCTCAGTCATAGAAGAAGCGCATATATTAGTCCCCTCTTCGATGAATACGTACACTAACTACGCTGCCTCGCAAATAGCGAGAGAGGGGAGGAAGTTCGGGGTCGGTCTCTGCTTAGTCAGTCAGAGGCCTAAGGGAATAAACACTGATATACTCTCGCAAATGGTCAATAAGATAATATTGAGGGTGATAGAACCTGAGGATCAAGCCTACATAAGGAGAGCTACGGAGTTCCTAAGCGAGGATATGGTGAAGTACCTCCCGTCCTTAGACATAGGGGAAGCGGTAGTAGTAGGTCCCATGCTCAAGATACCAGCTCTCATAAAGATCAGGTTATCTAGAGCCAAGAGGGGAGGTGAGAGCTTGAAAGCTAGGGAGCTATGGAAGATGGGGAGTGAGAAGAGGGACTTCAAGGATGATTATTACTCGGCTATAGGTGATTGAAGTGAGGTTAGTCCATTTATCGGACAGTCACCTGGGGAAAGCTCAATTCAATCTAGCTGAGAGGGAAGATGACTTCTACTCATCCTTCAGTAGGGCAATAGATATCGCTATATCCGAGAAACCGGATCTACTCATATACACTGGAGATCTATTCGATAGCTACAGACCGCATCCCAGAGCATTCGTTAAGGCTTTCGAATCCCTCATGAGAGTGATCGAGAGGGGGATACCGATAGCGATAATAGAGGGGAACCATGAGCTGGGGCCCGATGTCGTGAAGAAGCAGATAACTTCCCCTATCGCGAACATGGAGGCTCTCTTCAATAGGCTGGGTTATGGGAAATTGTTCATAAGGCTCAATGCTAGAGTCGAGAGGATAGGCGACCTCGTCATAGCCGGCCTACCTTACAAGAGCCTCGGTAAGGACGTCCCAGATGCGATAAGCAAGCTCGAGAGAGAATGCAAGAACTTATGCAACTGCCCCTCAGTACTCATGATACACCAGGGAGTTAAGGGGATGATCAAAACATTCTATCCCGAGCTCGATTTCCCTCACATAGCGAGCACTAGCTTCGATTACGTCGCTATGGGTCACTACCACAATAAGGTCGTGAGGAGGAGCGGGAATAGGGTTTTCGCTTACTCAGGATCCACTGAGATAGTTGAGCTGAGGGAAGCCTTCTCCTCTGACGGGAGCAAGTATATCCTCTCCGTAGATATAGAGAGGGACGGGATAGATGTGAAGGAGATAAAGCTCGAGACGAGACCATTCATAACTTTCTCTGAGATAATCAGGAACACGAGAGATCTGTATTCCCTGATAGAGAGGATAAGGGATGAGATTAAGGGGAAGGAGAAGCCAGTTATATGCGGAAGGATTTACGTGAAGGGATCTATGAAGCCCGGATTCTCCACTGGGGAGATCAGGAGGTCCCTCTCTAGCGATGCCCTCCATATAGTTATCAAGGAGAGGTTCGAGGAGAGGGAAGAAGTATCAGAGGAAATCCCTTTATTGGGGTTAGAGGACACTATATCGCAACTCATAAGCTCACTCAAGATAGATGAGGACATCAAATCCCTCGCGATTAGGATATTCGACTTATGGTACAGGGAGGGGAAGAGGGGGGAGGACTTCTTGAACGAAGTCATGAGGATGGTGGATGAATATTGAGGATAAGGAGGATATCTCTCGAGAACTTCGGATCCCATCAGAAAACAGATATATCATTCACTGACGGTATAAATGCGATAATAGGGAACAATGGAGCTGGAAAAACTACTATACTTGAGGCTATAGCTTACGCTCTATACCATAGGGCCAGCAGGCAGCAGGATGAGTTGATAAGGATAGGAGCTCCCTACATGAGAGTGACGCTGGAGTTCGAGGCGGATGGGAAGAGCTATATAGTGACTAGGGAGAGGAGGAGAGATGGGGGAGTCTCTGCAGAGCTCCATGAGATCACGGAGAGAGGTAGGAGATTATTACAGAGGGATCAGAGTAAAGTATCTTCCCAAATAGAGGCTATATTGGGTTTCAGTAGGGATGTATTCCTTCAGGGGATTTACGTTAGGCAGGGCGAGATACAAGAACTATTGGAGAGCCAGCCATCGAAGAGGAAGGAGATAATAGCTAGGCTCTTAGGCATAGATATACTCGAGAGACTTTGGGAGGAGCTCAGGGGCGTCATAGATAAGCTGGATTCTGAGATAGGAGGGATAGATAGGGAGATAGCTGCGATAGGAGATGTAGATAGGGAGAGATTGGAGATAGAGGGGAAGATCGAGGAGATTGAGAGAGAGCTCTCCGACCTAGATTCTCAAAGACGCACACTTCAGTCGAGGATAGAGGAACTTAAGAATCTAGTCGATGAGATCGAGGAAAAGAGGAGGAAGTTCATCGAGCTGAAATCTAAGCTCACTGAGATAGAGGAGAGGATCGAGCAGAATGAGAAGAAAAAGAAGGAGCTCGAAAAAGACCTTATTAGGATAGATGAAAGCTTATCGAAGCTTCCAGAGGTAGAAAAGATCGCCTCAAAGTTTGATGAGATTTCCAAGTTGAGAGATTTAACAATGAAACTCTCCGAACTTAGGAGAAATCGCGAAGCAGCTGATGAGAGGCTAGGTGAACTAAAGGCTTTAGAAGAGGAGATCTCTGAGATAGAGGGGAGAAGGAAGGACTTAGATAGGATTAAAGAGTTAATCGAAGAGAAGAGGGGAGAGAGGCAAGAGCTAACTAAACTGAGCATGAAACTAGCAGATCTTAAAGAGGAGGAAAGCGATCTCTTGAGGAAGATCGATGAAATAAAGGTTTTATCGAATAAGGAGATCTCTTCGCTGAGGGAGATTGTTGAGGGAGCGCCTGAGGATCCTGAGGAAGCCCTGAAGTTCTGCTCAAGGTTCTCCGAGGAGCTCAAGAAAAAGCTAGAGGGGATCGATCAAAATATGAAAAATTTGAACGATGAGATCGCTGTGCTGAGGGAGAGGATCAATAATTACTCGATATACTTAGGAGAGCTGAGCACGAACCCAGAGAGGTGTCCATTATGCGGCTCTAAGCTCACAATAGAAGTGATAGAGAGACTCAAGGAGGACCTTCGGAGGAATTTGGATGAGATGAGAGCGGAGATCTCTGAGATAGAGGGTAAATTGAGAGAGTTAGATAGCGAGAGAGAGCTGACCATAGAGAAGATCGGGAGAGTAGATGAAATATCGAAGAGGCTGATGGAAAATCTAGAGGAGCTCAAAAGTATCGATGATTCCTTAAAAAGAGTTAAGGATGATATGATGTGTTTATCTGAGAGAATAGCTGAATTAGAGACCTCCGTAAGAGATTTAGATGATCTAGAGGAGAATTATAGGAAATTAATGTCGGATATCGAGAGAGTTGGGAAACTGAAGGAGAGAGCTGAGAGATTGAGAGAACTCCTCGCTGGAGTGGACTTAGATAAGATGAGGCAAGAGATAAGCTATCTAGAGGGGGAGATTAATTCTTTGATGAGAGAGCTGAATGTAGTAGATATTGAGGAGGAATATCAGAGATCGAAGAATGCTTTCATAGAGTTTGAGAAGCTTAAGGGACTTCTTAGGGAGAGGGAGAGGATTTCAAGCATCTTGAATGAGCTCTCGAAGGAGATATCCTTGGATATTGAGAAGGTCAGGGAGCTCTCTGAGAGGATAGCGTCTCTAGGCTTCGATGAGAACGCTCTATCTAAAGCGAAGAGCGAGTTGAATGAAGCAGAGGGAAGGATGAGGGAGATCATTAGAACTAAGGGGGAGCTCGAAGGAGCTATGAGTGAGTTAAAGAAGAAGATCGATGAGTTGATCATTAAATCAGAGAAGTTGAGGAAGCTCAGGGAGAGGAAGGAGAGGTATGAGAACTTCAGATCGAAAATATTGAAGATAAGGGAGATATTCAGTAGGGATAAGGGTATACAAGCTTCTCTCAGGGAGAGAGCTAAGCCAATCATAGAGAGGGAGCTCAATGAGATCTTCAGCTCATTCGGATTCGATTACGATTCAATAGAGCTCGATGAGAACTTCACTCCCATCCTGAGGAGAGGAGGAAAGGAATATTCATTCGATATCTTGAGCGGTGGTGAGAGGATCTCATTAGCGCTCGCACTGAGGCTAGCTATAGCTAGATATCTGGTCTCCACTAAGATAGAGTGCTTCATCCTAGATGAGCCGACTATACATCTGGACGACGAGAGGATAGAGTCCCTGCTCGAGGCTCTCTCATCGCTCCAGATACCTCAGGTAATAGTAGTGACACATTCCCCTAGGTTCAGGGACATAGCTTCCAGGTCCATACTCGTCAGTAAGGTGAACGGTATTTCAAATATTGAGATCCTAGAGGATGTCATGGTAAGCGATTAAATATGGGTTACGGATGATAGGCTTGGGGGGTTGAGTGGGAGATAGGAAGAAGACCCCTTATGACGATCCCTTCGATCGCTTCATAAGGGACGTGATGGAGCTACTGAGGAAGATGGATGAGGATTTATCGAGTTTCATCAATGGCGATATATCTTGGGATGTGAGTTATGGTGAGGAGGGAGAGGGGGTCGAGATCTCCCCCGAGGCAGATACCTCATCAGAGGGGGGGAGGGGTTTGGAGTTAGAGGAGCAATTGGTTGATGTTATAGAACTGGAGGATGAGATCCTCATAGTCGCTGAAGTCCCCGGGATAAGTAAGGAGGACATCTCGGTCAGGTTGAAGGGGAAGGAGATAACTATAAAGGCGGGGGACCTCCTGAGGAGGATACAGCTATCGATAGAGCCCGACTCAGAGAGAGTGAGGGCTACTTATAGGAACGGGATCTTGGAAGTAAGGATACCTAAAAGGTAGGCTAATTGACGAGGATCTCATCCTCCGATTTACTCAAATACTTAGGTTATGAGTTCGAGGCTTATTCCGAAGATGAGATAAGGCCGAAAACTGTTGAAGTGAAGTTCGGAGACCTTTTCCCAAAGTTATACGCTTACGAGGGGAAGAGTAGGGAGATAGCTGAGAAGAAGCTTTATCTACATCAGATGGAAGCTCTAAATTCCCTTGAAGCTGGGAAGAATATCGTATTGATTTCCGGGACTGGTAGTGGGAAGACAGAGGGGTGGTTCTTTTACACTGCTAAAGGGAAGAGGACTTTAGCTCTCTATCCAACTCTAGCTCTCGCTAATGATCAGATCAGGAGGTTAGAGAATTACTCTAGGGCCTTAGGTATGAGCACTCAGATCTTAGATGCTAGGAGGAGGGAGTTACTTGAATCATCGCAAGGAGCTCATGCTATCAGGGAAGTAGTTATCTCATCTAGCTTAGTGATAACTAATCCAGCTTTCTTACTGGTAGATCTCAAGAGGTTATCTAGAGGATACCTGTTGGGCTTCCTCAGGAAATTAGAGCTCCTCGTCTTAGATGAGTTAGACTTCTATGGGCCAAGGGAGATCGCTCTCCTCCTATCAATGATCAAGATAATATCTCTTATTTCAGAGAGGAATCCTCAAATAGCTGTACTTACTGCTACACTCGGGAATCCTGACGATCTAGCCTCTTTCCTCACTTCGACTAACGGGAGGGAGACCTCTATAATAAGGGGGGATCCGTTCAGGCCTAGGAACGATGTCTACCTCATACTGGGGAAGAACTTGAGGAGCGTATGGGAATGCCTCAAGGCTCATGAGACTGAGATCCTTTCGAGCGATGTGGGTGAGGATGTTAAGAACTCCCTGAGGGACTATAAGTCCTTCGAGAGGGAAGTGTATAAGCTAGTGGAGATAGCGAGATCTCTGGGTATAGAGTGCCCTCAGCCCTTAATGGATCCCGCTGAAGTCATATCCAATTATGAGAGGGATGATGGAGTGACTGTCGTATTCACGAACAGTATAAGGAGCGCTGAGAACCTGAGGAAGAGGTTAGTAAACGAGTTCGGTCTAACTAAGGTAGCTTCCCACCATCACTTAGTGCCTAAGGATGAGAGGGAGAGGATAGAGGATGCAGCGAGATCAGGGGAGCTCAAGATACTGATAAGCCCCAGGACTCTCTCACAAGGGATAGACATAGGAAACATCATAAGGATCGTCCATCTTGGACTCCCGGATAGCTTGAGGGAGTTCAAACAGAGGGAGGGGAGGAAGGGTAGGAAGGATGTCGGATGGACAGAGACAGTGATATTCCCATTATACAGATGGGATAGAGAGCTCCTCTCAAGAGGAGTAGATGCTATGACTAAGTGGCTCAAACTACCGCTCGAGATAACTTTCGTGAATCCATCTAACAAGTACTCCATCCTCTTCGAGGGCTTGTTCAAGATTGTAAATCCCCTGATGAGGGATCAATTGAGGGAGGAAGAGATCAAATTGCTCACGGAATTGGGGCTGATTTCACAGGGTAATTTGACGGAAAGGGGAAAGAGAGTGTGGGAGATGATAAACTTCTATGAGTTCGGCCCTCCCTATGGCTTCAAGAGGATCTTAAGGGAGGGCGGTGAGCTCAGGTACTTAGAGGATATAGGTCATTGCGATCTAGTCGAGAGGTTTCAACCGGGTTGTATAGATTATGGGAATGACTCTATCGTTGTTGATTTCAGGAGGAAGGGTAGGATAATAACTGGGGTCGTCGAGGAGCCCTTCAATTACGGGACCATATATTCATTCGATGCCCTAGCATTCATGTTGGAGGAGTACGAGAGGATAAAGGCGGAGTGGGGTGAGAGGCCTGATATAGTAGATGATTACTACAGGGGGAGGGTGGGGTCCGAGGTAGTTTGCGTGGTCGATCCCCCAGTAGATGGATTCGGTCTCAGGACTAAAGTACCGAATAGGGTCTATTGGAGGCTCAGTTCATCTAAAGTGAGGCCTGTGAACGTAGGGAGGAGCACGATATTGCTCAGGGAGAGCAGGTCCCTCCCTGTGATAACTCAAACGGGGGGAGTTTACAGGGATTATACTTACGGTATATCGGTAGAATTGGATCCCAAGGAGGACCTGACTTGGCTCAGGATAGGATTGGCCACTCTCATGCTCGTCTTGAGGCTCTCCCTAGGCATACACGTAGACTCCCTCTATTACGAAGTGGCCAATTTAGGTGAGAAGAAAGTCATGATGGTACATGAACCGGAATCCGCTGGTTTGATAGAGAAGTTGGATTGGCTCAAAGTCGCTAAGGAGGTAGATCTCTTCGAACCAGATGACCTATCTGAGGTAATGATGATGCTGATAGATGAGGAAGCCCATTATGAGTTCGTGATGAGGGGTCTCGATTGGGACCTAGCGAAGAGGTTCGCTAGGAGAGCTGTAGATTACATCTTAGCTAAGCAGATGATCCCCTTCGCTCTAGAAGGGAGGAGTTTCATGATCCCAAGGCCTTCTAGGGCTAATAAAGTGCTCTCATTAGATTTCATCGGGGTAAACTTGACGGATTCAATATCCATCGGGTTCCTAGGGCTCTACGATGGGGAGGACGTAGAGACTCAGGTATTGATCAAGGAGTTCTTCGATTCTAGGGGGGCGGACCTCTCGCCCATCGAGGAGTGCGTTAACGAGGACTTCGCTGTAGTAAGCTGGGACTTCGACTCCCTATTCAAGGACTTATTCTCGATGAATCAGAGGACCCTCTGCTATATACTTCAGGGCTTGAGGGAGGAGGGAAGGTTCCTCGAGCTCAAGCCCTTAGTCGAGGAATTCCTCGGAATGAGCCCTGTATCTCTGGAGGAAGTAGCTAGGAGGATCTGGGGGATAAGTAGTTCAATAAAGGACGTATTGATGGAAGCTAAGAGATCTATTGGAGAAATAGAGGAGAGGAGAGGGGTGAATTGGGAGAGGTATACAAAGTATCTGAGAGAAAAAGCGAAAAATATTATTGAGGAGAGAGCTAAAGCTATCTACCTAACTTTCCTCGCTCTGGGTCGAGGGGAGAGGGCTCAGTAGACCGGGACCTCCCCGTCTATCAGCTTCTCAACGAACCGATCTATCCTGGATATCCCCCTCAATAGCACCTCTTCCACTTGCTTCTTTATGTCCTCGAAGTTCGATTCAGTATGTACTTCAGCGGCTATCAAAGTCGGTTCATTGATAGGCCAACCTATCCTGCTGAGGAGCCAGACATAAGCCTCCTTTATAGATGGGACTTCCTCTATTATCTCTTTTGCCATCTCATATGCGTAAGCATTGTATATCTTCCCAACGTGGCTCACCGGGTTCTTTCCAGCTGCGGCTTCCGAGCTCCTGGGTCTCATCAAGGATATCACTCCATTAACACCATTCCCTCTCCCTACTTGACCTGAGTCGCCTCCTTCAGCCGAGGTGCCTAAGACGGTCAAGTAGACACCTCCAACTCCCCTGCCCCTGACGTCCAGTGTGTTCAAGTGGACCTCTATGGAGTCGAAAGCATCACTGTACTTCTCCCTCAGGAAGGAATTTACCCTCTCTAAAACTTCCTCCTTCCTCCTGAAATACTCATCCTCGCTAGATATGAACCTATCGACGAATGCTAAAGCTATAGTGAGGTCTAACTTATTATTGTACCTGCTCCCCATCACTTTAACATCTTCTCCCGTCTCCTCGAAATCCTTCTTAAACTCCTTAGAATTCAGGAACCTTTCTACATCTAAGACGACTCTCTCCGTCCTAGAGAGGGGTGCATAACCGACGGCAGCCGATGTGTCATTAGCTCCCATTACCTTACTACCCCTCTTGAATATATCAGTCAACTCAGCGCTCCCCTGCTTCATCTCAACTTGATACCTCACATGACGCTCAGGATCCACGAACCTCAAGTTCTCCTTTATCCAAGACTTCGCCGCTCTCTTCACTATCTCCTCAAGATCTATAGATTCCCCTCCGAATGAAGTAGTAGCTCTATCCCCGAAAACGATCAGCATAGGTTCTATTACTCTCCCGCCACCGAAAGCTGGTTCCGTGACCCCGGCTGCTAGTAGGGATTTATCCGCATTGTAATGTAATAACCCCCCGAATTTCCTCAAGTACTCCCTATTCAACTCTAAGGAGACTCTCTCCATTATTCCGTCCGCTATCGTGTCGGGATGACCGATACCCTTCCTCTCAACTATCTCTATAGGTTGTTCATCGACGGGAGGTCTGTAAGAAGGGAAAACCTTCAATGAGGTCATACGACATCAGACGGGAACTGACTATATAAAATAAATAAACGTTTCCACTCAATTTACTGCATCGAGGGTGGAGCTGTTGATCCTGATAGTGACCACCACTGGGAAATGCAACATGAAATGCTCGTACTGCGGTGGCAGCTTCGATCCGAGGCTCGTACCTTGGTCGGAGGAGTATCGACTGGAGGACCTCATCGCTACTATAATGAGGACTGGGTGCGATGTAGCCTTCTACGGAGGGGAACCCCTCCTCAATCCTGAGCTGATAATGGATGTGGTGGATTCCTTGAAGTCGAGGGGTTGGAGGGGTAGGCTCGTAATACAGACCAACGGTACTCTCTTTGAGAACTTACCCTTGAGCTACTGGTTATCCTTCGACTCCGTGCTCCTCTCCGTGGATGGGAGGCCGGAAGTGAACGATGAGGGCAGGGGGAGGGGGAATTATGAGAGGGTCATAGGGGCAGCGAAGAATCTGAGAAAATATGGATTCTCTGGAGATCTGATAGCTAGAATGACCGCTTGGGAGAGGACAGATATATATGAGGATGTGACCCATCTCTTGGGCTTGGGGATATTCGATCACATCCACTGGCAGCTCGACGTCATATGGTCTGAGAGATGGGATTTCAGGGAGTGGTCAGAACGCTCTTATCTACCGGGAATCAGGAAACTAGTTTCCCTATGGTTGGAGGAGATGAGGAAAGGGAGGGTTCTGGGGATAGCCCCCTTCTTGGGTATAATGAGGGCTGAGTTATTCGGGGACCTACCTTCCCCTCCCTGCGGGGCCGGTAGCGAGAGTTTCACACTACTGCCGAACGGTAAGGTCTTAGCATGCCCTATAGCTGTTGATTCTAGTTGGGCAGTCCTCGGGAAGCTAGATAATTGGATCAGGGGGATTGAGATAGGTGAGCCCTGTAAGAGCTGCGATTACTTCAAATACTGCAGGGGTAGGTGCCTCTACGCTTACATGGAACGCTTATGGGGGGAGGAGGGGTTCGAGGAGGTCTGCTATGTGACTAAGGAAATGATAAAGATAGTTTTAGAGCGTGTGGGAGAGATAAGATCTCTGATCAGTGAGAGGGTCATATCCGCTGAGGACCTTTATTATCCCAGGTATAATAACACAGTGGAGATAGTCCCTTAGGTGACTTCAGTTGGATTGGGAGGACTTGTTAATCGAAGCTGTGAAGAGCAAGACTAGGGTCAGGATATTGAAGTACATCCTAGAGGTGGGAGGGGCCAACATAAGCAGGATATCCAGGGAATTGGGGATATCTTACACGAGCGCTGAGAGGAACTTGGAGGCCTTGAGCAGGGCCGGTATATTGGAAGAAGTGAGACTGGGGAGAGTGAGAGTGTACAAGATAGGGGAGGGAGAGAGTATTATCAAGTTAATAAAGTGCTTGATTGGGAGGGATTAATTAAAATTAGTTCCATGGGGATTTCTTAGATCCCCTCCTCACGTAAGTCCTGTAATCCCTGTAGTACTTCCCATGAGTTCCCTGTCTCCTCTTATTCAGATCCTTCCTCACGATGACCTTCCTATTGTTAGCTCTCTCAATGAAGCTGTTCCTATTGGAATCTCTCACAGCTAGATAACTCGCTAAGATCACGATGAATGCACCTATCCCTATGCTCACCCATAGGTTGTCCAGACCTATCCAAGATAAGGAGGCCGAAGATATCTCAGGTATCTTGACAGTTATCCTCTTGCTCACCCAGTTCGACCAAGCCCCCTTATCATCCTTAACCCTGAAGCTCACGGTATAATTCCCACTCTTCGAGTATGTGTAATTGAGGTAATCGTGGGGTATGGAGTTCCCCTTGAGCTCCCCTGTGAATATCTTCCCGTCACCCATATTCCACTCATATGCAACTACTTTGCCATCGGGATCGACGCCCATCCCTTGGAATAGGAATGTGACGTTATCTAGCGTCTTTATAGAAATTATGGAGGCCTGAGGTGGCTTATTGCCCCTCACAGAGACACTGACAGTATAATAGGAGGACTCGAGTCCCTTCGAATCTATCGCCTTCACCTTAACTGTGTAAGCGCCTTCCTTCGGATAGGTATACTTTATCTCAGCATCTCCCTTCCTCACAGTACCATCGCCGAAGTCCCAAGTGTATGTTATCGGATCACCATCGGGATCGTAAGCGGATGCCCTGAATGATATAGTAGCCCCAGGGTCCGGATCCTGCGGGCTGAACGTTACCGAAGTTATGATCGGTGCCCTATTCGGGGGCCTCGTCTCAGTCATCCTAGACTTAACGTAAACCTTGACGGATGTCTCATTCGATACAGCCCCCTTATCATCAGCGACTTTCACAGTGACGGTGTAAGTGCCTTCTCTCGAGTAAGCGTGAGTTACCTTAGTTAAGTTAGCCCCCTGCTGCTTATTGCCATCACCGAAATCCCAGTAGAAGGTAGTCACGCGGCCATCGGGATCAGAAGCCTCAGCTACGAATGTAACCTTTTCATTCGGTTGCGCGGGATTTGGATAAACATCCTTAAGCTCAACTATGGGCGGGTAATTCGATTTTGTGATTGCTATCGTAGCAGTGTAAACGGCTTCTGATCCCCCCCAAGTACCCTTCACGCTCACTTTAACCGTATACTGCCTGTAATCCTTGTAGGTATGAGTAACATCCATACCATAATAGACTATAATATAGGCTCCCTTTCGTGTCTCATTTATCTTATAACCGCCCGTTTCTCTGAGAGTCTGCCCATCACCGAAATCCCAAATCCACTCGCTTGGCATATTTTCTGCGTTTTCAGTTTTCTCGAAAGCTGCCACGGCAGTGAAGTAGACGGTAGTCCCCCTAACTATATACGATAGGCTGACTATCTTAGGTGGAGGTAGTGAGGGTGCGACTGCTGGGCATCCGGTACCTGCCGAAGCGCTTATCGTCATGAGCAGAATTAATGCTACGCTCGTGGAAACTAACATTTTCGTTGCTTTCATCGAGCGATAACTTCGCGCTCACCTAAATAAATGTTACATGCTCTACTTCTTAACTTACCAATGCAACCGTTTCGCATGTTAAAGTCATCTAAAAATCCAGTAAATTGAAAAAAAATTTGAGATTTAATATACTTACTGTATGTTTTTATATCTAAAAGATGGAAGTTTATTTTTTCTTAGCTCATTTTTATTTAATTTTCTTAACATTTTAAGGTAATATGGAAAATAAAATTATGAATATATACCGTCTGGAATGGCTGTCATCGAATCTGAGCGAGCACCTTATCAACTATTTCGCTGAATGCCTTAGCTACAGGGCTCTCGGGATCCTCCATCACTATGGGCTTACCCTCATCAGTTAGCTCAACTACTTCCGGATCTATCGGAATCTCACCGAGGAAAGGGACCCCCTCCTCTTCCGCGAGCTTCCTGCCGCCACCCTCCCCGAATATCTTGATCTTCTCACTACCGCACAAGAAGTAGCTCATGTTCTCTATTAGACCGAGGACCCTTACGTTCATAGCCTTAGCCATCCTTATCGCCCTCCTGACATCCATCAGGGCGATCTTCTGAGGAGTAGTCACTATAACGATGCCATCGAGAGGGATGAGTTGCATCACACTCAATGGTTCATCCCCTGTCCCAGGCGGGAGGTCTATTACCAGGAAATCTAAGTCCCCCCAATCCGTACTTTCCACTAATTCCCGTATCGCTTTGGCCTTGAGAGGTCCTCTCCATATGACAGCGTCTTCATCCTCTATCATGAAGCCGAGTGAGATGACTTTTATCCCTAAGGGGCCTTCTACAGGGATTAGCTTATTCTCCTCGATATATACTTGGGAGCCCAGTAGACCGATGGCCCTGGGGACGTTAGGTCCCGTGAGGTCCGTATCCATTATGCCGACGGAATAACCCCTCTTAGCGAGCTCAGCTGCTATGTTCACGGAGACAGTGGTCTTACCGACTCCTCCCTTTCCGCTCATCACAGCTATCTTCCTCTTGACATATTTCAGGCTCTCCAGTTCTTTAGATTGCGTCGATCCCTCACTCTTCACCGGAGTCACCAATCAAGCGACCCACATTATCGGAAAAACTTTTTGGAGATCAGCGTGAGTAAAATCTACCTAAGACATAGGGGAGGGCCATCCTTCCCTTGACTCTGAGCCCTATAGATATCAGTTGGCCGTGCTTGAGGGGATAATCCATCACCCTCTTCCAGCTCATCCCCTCCTGAATCCAGACTCCCCCAGGTGCACCCATATCGCTTATCCAGAACTCCCCACCTACCTTAGATATCTCAACCCACCCGAGAGGGGGGCCGGGGGGTAAGAGCCTCTTGTTCCCTATCTCCTGTAGGCAGACATCGGCATTTCCAGTGCCTCCCTGCCTCTTTACCCTCCCTATCGTTATCTTTGAGGTCAAATTTATTACTTTACCTTGGATAACGAGCCTCGGCCCCTCCCCCTGGGGTATCCTCCTCCCCATGAGGGCTAAGGACATCTCGCTAGCGCTCCCGAATCTCCCCCATGGCTCCGGATTGAGGGATCTCTCCAAGACGTACTTGAGGTTATCGGAGATATTACTTGGTATCTTTACGGATGAAGGATCCTCAGGGGGATCTCTGCCTGTTAACATGAAGAGGAGGAGTGCTCCAACTGAATATATATCGGACTCCGGGGAGACTTCCCCCTTTAGGAACTCAGGTGCGCTCCATCCCAATGTAGCGGCTAGAGATTTACTCCCGAACTTCCTAGCGACTCCCATATCGATTAGGACTGGATGTAACGGCTTGGGGAGTATTATGTTATCCGGCTTAATATCTCCATGAGCGATCCCCAACGAATGTATCCTCTCTAGAGCGGAGAGGCATCCCAAAGCGACTCTAATAGCATCTCCCTGTGTCGCAATCCTCCCTGAGAATGCTTCCCTCAACGTAGGACCGGGGACGTACTCCTCAACTAGAGCTGGAGCATCAGGAATCCACTCTATGAATCCGACGATGTTCTCGTGAGGTACAGGCTTTGAGACTTCCTCCAGTATCTCAGCTTCCTCAGCTAGGAGGTACCTCGATAGCTCATCATCCTTTGGGAGCTTCAGTACCACGAGCTCCCTTTCCCTCCTCGCTAAGAATACCTTCGAGAATCCACCCTCTCCCAGCATCCTTATCAGAGTGTATTTATCTACTTTCCCTAAGGATCCCCTATTCATATCTCGGGCACACCCAGGTCCTCCGACTCGTATGAGAACCTGAGCCTAGCTACCTCAGCGACATCTATGACAGCTCCGTTGACTAGCTTAACGAATTCCCTCCCTATCTTGTTCCCGTTAACCCAAGTCCCATTTAAGCTCCCCAGATCCCTTATGAAGTATCCCTCCTTCGTCCCCTTGATCTCGAAGTGCCTCCTCGATATGTAGTCCAGATCCTCCTCCGGGACGTAGCCCACGAAATCCCTCCTACCGAAGACTCTGACGCCGAGCTCGAGGTCTATTGTCAATCCATTCGGTCCCAATAATCTGGCTCTCTTCTCCTCAGCCTTCACACGGGCCCTCTCGTATACCTCCTCCCTCCTGGGAGCTTCCACTGGCTCCCTCCTAGGGGCCTCTAATGGCCTCTCCGGGATTTCCTCTAACCTCGAGACTTCCTCTGGCTCCTCATATTCCTGCGGAGCCTCCTCAGCCTCTAAAACTTCTATCTCAGCCCTCATGAGTCTAGTCAGGGAGAGCATGATTATCAGCGATCCTATTATTCCCAACGCAGATCCTATGATCACTCCGGTATCATAGCCAGTTATAGCTGCGAAGGGAGACGGTATTATCATCAGAGGTCCGAGCATCATGGACCTCGAGCCTAACAATGAGCTGAGCTTGATGAATGAGTATGCCATCAATAGGAGGAGGATTATGAAGAATAACGCCGCTATTAGTAGGGGTGGTTTTGATACCAGCCCTTCTATTCCAATAGGGCCTCCTATCCCGTAGAAGATCGAGATAGAAGTGAAGATCAGGAGAGCGGGCGTCAAGTATTTGAAGAGCCTCCTCAACTTGCAGAAGATCTCCCCCAATGATTCACATATTCTACTTATCCCCATAGTGAAAGAAGCTAACGATACTATGCAGAGGAAAGCTGAAGCTATTAGTACTGGTATTGAGTACTCATTCGGTAGTACTTGGGGGGAGTGAGCTAAAGCTAGGGAGATTCCAGAGAGGAGCATTGGTATCATTGAGAGCCTCAGCTTCCTCAACCCTTGGGTGAGCTCGCTCATATCAGTCCCACACATGGGGAAGAGTTAAGTAAATAAAGATACCCCTGACCTCGGGGGAAAAGCTTGAGGCTGGACGTCGCTCTCATACACCCTCCGAGCGTCTATGACTTCAGGAAGATCCCATCCTACGCTACTATGATCAGTGAGGTAATCCCCTCCATGTACGTCTTCGATATGATGCCCTATGGATTCCTGACTCTAGCTACTTACCTCGAGAGGAACGGGCTCGACGTCGCAATATTCAACTTGGCCGCTAAGATGTTGAAGGACCGCTCCTTCGATGTTGAGAAGTACATCAAGAGGATAGAGGCTGATCTCTTCGGAATAGATCTTCACTGGGCTGTACATGCTCAGGGAGCGATAGAGATTGCTAGGATCATTAAGGAGATTCACCCGGAGAGTAAGGTCGTACTCGGTGGCCTCTCATCCACCTACTTCAGGTATGAGGTGATAAAGTACCCCTTCATCGATGCTATCTTAACCGGAGATAGCGCGGAGCTCCCCCTCCTCAGGTACATAGAGGAGGGACCTGAGAGGACTCCTAATATCATTTGGAAGGATGAAGGAAAAATAAGGGAGAACCCATTGAGCTGGATCCCGGAATCCCTAGATGAATTCGGGATAGATCATGAGTTCCTCTTGAGGAATGTCAAGAAGACGAGGGATCTCGCTATGAGCTCCCCCTTCGCATCCTTCGATGAGGCCCCTATAGCTGGCGTCATAACGATGAAAGGCTGCCCTTTCAATTGTATCACATGCGGTGGATCCAGATTCGCATATGAGAGGGTTTGCATGAGGAGGAAACTCGCTATAAAGTCTCCAGAGGCGATAGCTGATGAGGTAGAGGGGATAGCGAGGATATCGAAGATGCCGATATTCTTCGTAGGTGATCTGAGGATTGGTGGGATTGGGAGGGTCGAGAGAGTATCCAAGCTCCTGAAGGATCTCGATCTGGAGAATGAGCTAATCTTCGAATTCTTCACTCCACCACCTAAGGAGGTCTTAGGATACATAAGGGAGGCTTCTCACTCCGTCTACCTACAGATATCCCCAGAGAGCCCCTTTGAGGACATTAGGAGGGCATTCGGGAGGCCTTACACGAACCAATCATTAGAGAAGATGATATCCAACTCCGAATCTCTGGGGTTCGAGAGGCTAGATCTCTATTTCATGGTGGGCCTCCCTTTCCAGAGGAAGGAGCAAGCAATCTCTGTTGCTGATTACTTCAAGAAGCTCAGGGGGATCTCTAAGAGGCTGGATTCTTTCGTTTCTCCATTAGCACCTTTCGTCGATCCTGGGAGCAGAGCTTATATGGATCCGGAGGCCTTCGGATACAGTATAACTCTGAGGAGTTTCGAGGGTTATAGGGGGGCCCTCCTCTCAGAGCATTGGATGAACTCCCTCAATTACGAGACCAGATGGATGAGCAAGAGGGAGATAGCTGAGGCTTCACTCGATGCATATGAGAGATTGCTCACCGAGAGGTACCTCCAGGGGATCGTTGATGAGGAAGCTTATGAGCTAGCCATGGGGAGGATAGAGCTCGATAAGATCATCCTGGATAGAGTTGAGAGGGGGATCCCTATAGATGATTTGAAGGATAGGATAGATGAATTAGCGAGGGAGTATGATGCTAGAGTTAAGAAGGGGCTCTCCCTATATCCGACGAGCGGATTAGCAGAGAGTATCAGGAACCCCATCTTAAGGGCCCTCATAGCTTTAGTCAGATGAAACTACCGATGAGTTCCTCTGGGATGGAGCAGCAAGCTTCAACTCTCTCCAGATTCAGGGAACCGTGGGGGTTCGCTATCCTATCCACTATACCCAGGAGCATCCTATCATATTCTCTCTTTAGCCAGGGAGCCCTCATGCATCCTAAGCTCACCCTAGAGACCTTCCTCAACTCCTCGGCTGCCCCTCTGAGGGTTTCAGGGCTTGGAGCTGTTTCATTCGAAAACTTAGTCCCTGGAGTAGGTATGAACCCTAAAATAACGGTCCTCCTTATCTTGAGTTCCCTTATGATATCGATATACTCCCCTAGGGAGCCCTCCCTGGAGCCGGGGAGCCCCAATATTATGTGGGGAACTACCTCTATCCCCTCCCCCGAGAGGTTCTCCATCCCCCTCAGATGATCCTCGAGGCTGAGATTGAGCCCCTTCGCAATCCTAGCGGAGTTCTCATCCATTAACTCAAAATCTGCAATATCAACTCCAGCCTTCCCTAGATCCTGAGCCTCCTTCTTATCCAGAGGACCTGTATGAACGCTTATTACGAAACCTATCCTCTTGAGCTCTCTCATAGCCCATAGGAAAGGTTGAATGGGTAGTTTCCCCTCTCTATTATATCCCCCGCTTATCAGGATCCCCCTGGCTCCCCTCTTCCACCCAGAAATGCCTAGTTTAACTAAATCCTCCGGTCTATTCACGCTGAGCATCCCCTCTAGCCACCTCCCCCCGCAAATCGGGCAGTTCAGCTGACAAGTCCTCCCAGTTATACTGACCTCTATGAACTTCCCCCTAGGGAAGAAACCTGAGGTAGTCAAGAGAGGCCCTCACCTCCTCCCTCACTCCTTCCCATTTCGACTCCAGGAGCTCCTTAGATGGGAAATTGTACAGCTTGCCGCTGGGTCTCTCGTTGTAGAAGGGCCTGTTGCATCCCGGGCATCCCGATGTCAGGAAAGCCTCCTTATAATCATCGGGATCCAGAGATCTGACCCTCCCGAGCGGGATCCCCTCCCTCAGGAAGTAATTGACGATCTGGACGAACCTGTAGTAAGTTATTGGAGGGGGCTCCCTATCCTGGAGCGGGGTCCCCGGGACTGGAGTGAAAGCGAAGAGGGCGACTGCTCCTCCTCTATCGTATATATACGACATGATCCTCACTATATCCTTCAGATCCTCGCCCAATCCAGCTATTAAGTGGACGTAAACGTTCCCCTTACCGTATACCCTCAATGATCTCTCGAAGAATTTTAGATAGGATTCGAAGGATCCGGGCTTCCTAACCGCTTCGAATAATGAGCTTGAAGTTGCATCTATACCTATCCCTATCATTTGAGAGTTCCTCCTCAGTTCAAAGAGCTCCCTCTCCCCCACTGGGTTAGTCGAGATAGATACGGGGATCTCGAAGAGTGATGAAATTTTCACTAAATCCCTCCAGAACATCCTCCTCAGGACGGATTGTATACAAACCCTCTCGAATAGCTTCTGAGCGCTCAAAATATACTCCAATTCCACCTCAGGCCAGCTCACCCTTGAGACTCGAGATTCCTCGATCCATTGAGGGCAGAAGAGACAGCTAGCTGAACAGCCTCCCGAGAGGAGGAGGTAAGCTGTCCTCGGATAAACTTCCAATTTCACTCGCGTTATTCCGATCCTCGCTAGAGTCCCGATAGAGGCTCTTATTTTTATGCCATCTCCCGGATTATCGAGCATCCCCTCTCCAGTGCAAAGTAAGTTTTTAACTTTTCAGTACCGCTACCCCGGGTGCTCTCATGAGGGGTGGATGGACCGGTAAGTTACTCAGGGTCGATCTCAGCAAGGGTAAGTCAGTGGTCCAGGATCTAGATCCTAAAGTCGCCGTGGACTTCCTGGGAGGGAGGGGATTCGCGGTAAAAACTTTGTGGGATGAGCTCCCCCGGGGAACTGATCCTCTATCCCCTGAAAACTTACTGATACTCGCCACGGGCCCCCTAACTGGAATAAGTATGCCTAGCAGCGGGAAGCTGGTCGTCGCCGCTAAATCGCCCCTCACCGGGGGCTACGGGGATGGGAACATAGGGACGAGGGCATCAGTCCAGCTTAAGAAAGCTGGATACGATGCTGTAGTAATATCGGGGAAAGCTGAGAAGCCATCTATTCTGAGCATAGAGAACGATAAAGTTGAGATAAAGGATGGTAGAGATCTATGGGGTCTCGATACTTACAAAGCCCAGGAAGAGCTCGAGAGACAGTATGGGAAGAACTCAGGGATATTGGTCATAGGGCCTGGCGGCGAGAGGCTCGTGAAGTTCGCAGTGATAACTTCTGAGAAGGGAAGGGCGGGCGGGAGGCCGGGGATAGGTGCTGTGATGGGTTCGAAGAACTTGAAAGCGATAGTGATAAGGGGGAGCAAGGAGATCCCGTTAGCAGACCCTAAGGAGGTAGCGAGACTGGGAGCTGAGTCCTTCAGAGACATAAAGTCCAAGGATAATTACGATTTCTGGGTGAGGCAGGGGACGATGGCTACTGTCGAGTGGGCGAATGCAAATGCTGCCCTACCGACTTACAACATGAGCGAGGGCGTTTTCGATGGTTACGATAAAGTGGGCGGTAATGCTATGGAGAAGATATACAAGATAGGGCAGAAGGGATGCCCGAATTGCAATATGCCCTGCGGGAACATAAATGAGATAAAGGAGGGTCCGTACAAGGGGAGAGATACTGAAGTGGATTACGAGAACATAGCGATGCTGGGGCCCAACTTGGGGATAGATAATATGAATTGGGCCCTCACTCTCAACTTGATCGCTGATGAATTTGGTGTGGATACGATAAGCTTGGGAAGCGTGCTAGCGTTCACTACGGAAGCGATGAAGAAGGGTTTAGTTAGCGAGGGAGACATCGGCCTCAAGCTCGATTGGGGGGACGGGCAGGCTTACGTGGAACTAGCTAAGAGGATAGTGAGTAAGGAAGGTTTCGGATCTATTCTTGCTGAGGGAGTGGCTTATGCATCGCAGAAGATAGGTAAGGGATCGGAGAGGTTTGCGATGCATGTGAAGGGGCTTGAGATAAGCGCATACGATTGCCACGCATACATAGGGATGGCACTAGCCTATGGGACGAGCCCCATAGGCGCCCATCACAAGGACGCTTGGTTCATCTCTTACGAAGTGAGGGAGGGCAGAGGTATAGTTAGCGAGGAGAGGGCCAAGAAGCTGATATGGATGCAGAACGTAAGAGGTGGTTTCTTCGAAAGCGCTGCTGCTTGCAGATTACCATGGGTAGAGGTCGGTTACGATCTCGGGTGGTATCCCAAGTTCCTGAAGGCAGCTACGGGACTGGACTACAGTTGGGATGACCTCCACGTAGTAGCTGATAGGATCTACACGCTGATGAGGGCGTTCTGGGTCAGGGAGAAGGGAGGATGGAGCAGGTCCCTAGATACTCCCCCAGCTAAGTGGTTCGAGGAGCCCCAGACTAAGGGTCCTCTAGCCGGTAGCAAGCTCAACAGGGATGATTACGAGAAGATGCTGACTTGGTACTATGAGAACAGGGGATGGGATCAGAACGGTATCCCGAGGAAGAGTACCTTGAGGAAGTTGGGCCTCGATTGGGTCATACCTGAGCTGGAGAGAGTGGTCTCCCTGAGTGAGTAGGGGGGAGCATGAGGATAAGGTTCTTAGGGAAGCCCAAGGAGATCATGGGAGGGGTCATTGAGCTAGATATCGGGAGGGCCACACTCAGAGAAGTGCTGGAGAGGCTGCCTGAGGACGTAAGGAGGCTCATAACTGATGGAGAGAAGCTGAAGATGATAGTACTGATAAATGGAGTCTCCGCTGAGTCCAAAGGCGGACTAGATGCTCCTGTATCCCAAGATGACGAGCTCACTGTGATGCCAGAGATAAGCGGGGGCTCCCCCACTATTTTCGTTCCGCTCACTACTCAAAGGGAGTAACCGATACCCTCCTCCGACTTGGGCTGGGGTATCGGTGGGAGGGGTGGGGGCACCCCTATCGATCTGCACACTATTATTACCTCACTAGTCCCGACCGTATATACGCTCTGAACTATGGGAGCTGGCAATTTCCCCTCCTTAACATCTGAGAGCAGCTTCTCAATCTCATCCGGGGAGCCCCTAGTGATTACTCTACCCTCTACAGTTATCCTAGCTATAGAGGGCATATAGCTAACATCTATCACGAATTTGCACTTAGTGGAATTACCCTGTCTCTCTACCCTACCTATGTTCATATTGACTGCTATCTGGAGGTTCTCAGGCAGTGGATCCTCGGGCTCCACGAACCTCTCGCCCAGCACTCTCATGACCCTAACGACAACTTCCATCTGGGGAGCGTGTATGAGGAGCAGAAAAGTTTTTCGTATACTTAAGGTATGGAGGTCGGGTGATAGTTTGACCAAGGTGAGGAAGAGGGATGGGAGGGAGGAGGAGTTCTCCAAGATGAAGATAGTTTCTGCGTTGATAAAGGCCGGATCTTCTGTCGAGCTAGCTGATAAGATAGCTGAAGAATGTGAAAGCGTATTCAGGGGTAAGGATTACGTGGAGACCTCTGAGATAAGGGAATTCGTATTGAGTAAGTTGAGAGATGTAGATAAGCAATCTTACGAGAATTGGTTGAGGTTCGATTCTAGAGCCAAGGGATTGGGGTGAGAGCCTTAGATGATCCTCGAGGATCTCATAGATCTCTCTCTGAGAATAAAGGATCGCGTGACAGAGTACTTAGGCTCCGATGAGGAGTTAGAATACTTGAGTGAAGGGGGAGACTATGCTAGGGCTGTCGATGAAGCAGCGAAGCTCGAGATAGAGAGATGGGCATCGGAATCGAGGAGACCGAGTATTCTGAGCGAGGAGAACGGTTTCATAGAGGGTGAGTGCGATGGGCTCATCTTAATAGATCCCGTGGATGGCAGCTCTAATGCTGACAGGGGGATACCTTTCTCGTGCGTCTCAGTAGCGTATTCCCTCTCCAATTCCATCAAGGACCTCTCCGCTTCTGTAATACTCAATATATTCTCAGGCGATCTCTACTATGCTGAGAGAGGGAAGGGGGCGTATAAGAACGGTTGTAGGGTGAGAGTGAGGGACTTCAGGGGGACTCCAGTGATATATGCCCCTTGTCAGGAACCGGATCCATTAGCTGGTCTTTACTTCAAGCAAATAGCTAGGAGAGATTATGGGTCGATAGCCCTAGGGCTCGCTCTCGTATCCGAGGGGAAGCTGGACCTCCTCATCGATTTGAAGGGGGACCTCAGGATAGTGGATATAGCAGCAGGCTTATTGTTAGTTAAGGAAGCTGGAGGATCCGTTTTCATAAATAAAGTCGAGATAAGTGGGTTGAATAGAGAATTCGGCCTAGTGGCAGGTGTTGAGGAACTATCATCGATTTTGGCTCCTAAAAATTATCTTAGACTTTAAAAAATCGTTTTTTATTGACTCTCAAATAAGAGGTCCTATCGAGAGATGAGAGATCGTCCCGAAATCTTTTATGAGCGAAGCCCCGGGGGGGTCTCGAACCCCCGACCTGCCGCTTACAAGGCGGCCGCTCTGCCGACTGAGCTACCGGGGCTCTTTAATACTTCCGTATGGAAAATTTAAGCTTAATCCTCTATCTTACTGAGCTCGAACTCCTCATGCAGAGCCCTCACAGCTTCCTCCCCATCGCTACCATTCACCACGAAGGATATGCTCAGCTCAGACGAGCCCTGAGCTATCATCTTAACGTTTATACCTCTCTCAGCTACAGCTCTGAAGACCCTAGCGGCCACTCCCGGGGTCCCCCTCATACCTGAGCCTATCGCCGCTACAGCTGCGCAATCCCTCTCTATCAATACCTCCCTGAAGAGGGTCCCGAGCCTCGCTTCCACTAGACCTCTAGCTCTCTCAGCTGCCTTACTATCTAGTAATACAGATATATCTGACTCTGAGATCGATTGCGATATCATCCCGACGTTTATATGACTCTCACCCAGGACTTTGAAGAACATATGAGCTATCCCAGGCCTCCCAACCATGCGAGCCCCCCTGACGGTCAGTATGGATACCCCTTTCTTCATCCCGATTGCTCTGACCACACTTCCAGACGAGCTCTCCGATATGAGGGTCCCCTCACACCCCCTATTTCTGAAGTTCCTTATCCTTATTGGGGTCTTAGTAGGTATTGCCGGCTCCAAAAACCTTGGATTCATTCTTTTTGCTCCAAAATGAGCCATCTCTATAGCTTCGGAGTAGGAGACATTCTTCAGAACTCTAGCGTCCCTGACTACCTTGGGATCGGCCGTCATGAGGCCGTCCACATCCGTCCAAAGGCAGACCTCACGAGCTGAGAGTGAGGAGCCTATCAGTACGGCCGTCAGATCGCTCCCCCCTCTGCCTAGCGTCGTGATCTTGCCGAGCATAGTGACGCCTGAGAAACCCGCAACTACTGGAACGGTGTCTTCGAGGAGAGGCAAGAGCCTCGTCCTCAAGTATACCCTAGTGGCCTTGATAAGGGGGTTGGCATTACCGTAGCATTCATCAGTGACTATACCAGCCTCCCCACCAGTTAGGAACCTTGAATTAACCCCTCTTTCCCTTAAGAGTCCAGCTAGGATCTTACCGCTGAGGTTCTCGCCGAACGATGCGATAAGATCCCTTATCCTAGGGGTCGATTCCCCTAAGTAAAGCATTCCCCTCACTATCCTCTCCAACTTATTTAGATCCTTCCTCACGTCCTCGCATCTGATCCCCAATTCCTCGCAAATCCTAAGATGTACCTCTTCTAGGTCGGATAGGACTCTGCTCGCGTTAACTTCATCGCCAGATGCAGCTAAGTTGTGGAGCTTGAGTAAGGAATCAGTCACACCCTTAATCGCTGAGATAACTATGACCTTCCTCTCATTCTGCTCCATTATGTAATCTGAGATCTCAATGAAGTCCCTCGATCCCTCTAGTATCGATCCCCCGAATTTCATCACAAGCAAGCTCCCACCTCGCTCAACCTCATCCTGAGCTCTACTAAGTCCCTTATCAGAGCCATCGCTGTCTCATCGCCTCCCGCGCCCTTCCCTATCAGTGTGTGCCTCCCCGACGACTCAGCGAAGAACGAGACTGCGTTCAAAGCGCCGGATACTGCTAGGGGATCTGTCCTCTCTATTATCTCAGGCCTAACTCTCGCTCCCGATTCATCAGAACTTGCTATCAATCTTAAGGTCCTTCCCTCCTCTAATATCCTCTCATCCAATTCTATCCCTCTAATGCCCGTTATCTCCACATCTCTTATAGTCAGATCAGTCTCCATCGCGAGGTTAGATAGTATGACGAGCTTAGCAGCTGAGTCGAGGCCATCTATATCATTGGACGGATCTGCTTCTGCATAACCCAGTTCTTGAGCCTCCCTCAGGGCACTCTCGAATGGTAGTCCTGATTCCATCCTCGTCAATATGTAATTCGTAGTCCCATTGAGGACCCCCTTTATAGCTAGCACTCTCTCCCCTATCAGGCATTTCCTGATGAACCTGACGAAGGGCACGCCCCCTCCTACTGTAGCGCTGAATAGGAGATGAAGACCACTCTCTTGAAACATTTCAATTAAAGCAGGCATTTCTAAAGCAAATGGACCCTTATTAGCTGTTATCACATGCTTTCCAGTGTTCAAGGCTGCTTTAATATATGAAAGGGATGGTTCCCCAGTCTTGAAATCCGATGGGGTGACATCTATGAGCACTTCAGCGTCCACGCTCCTTATCAGTTCCACCCCTCTGATCCCTACTTCGCGAGAGTGCCCAGATAGAGAGCCCTCCCTGACCTTCAGCTCTAGTATCTCCCTGGGGTCAAGCCCCCTCTCATCTTGGACAGCTGAGGAGGAATCTGCTACAGCTACTAAAGTCGGGTTCAGACCATACTTCGACCTCAATTCCGGGGCCTTCTCAATGAACAAACGTAAGAAGGATCTACCGACTACACCCAGCCCCATCAATACCACACGCATATTAGGGGAGCTTGAGAGGTCATGTATTTAAAAAATTTACACGGCAATTATTTTAACTGGGGAGCTCAGTTAACCCAGATGAGCAAGCTCTTCGATAGGCTCAGTAAGGTCGATGAAGCTATCTCGAAGATATCGACCTATATAAGTAATCTCCCGAGCGAGATCGTGAGCACTGAGCGGGCCTTGGGGAGGGTCTTAGCTGAGGACATAGTATCACCTACAGACCTTCCCCCTTACGATAGAGTCGCTTTCGATGGCTACGCAGTGAGATCTGAGAGTACCTTCGGGGCCTCTCCAGATAATCCTATAGTCCTGAGAGTGATAGGATCCTCCTCGCCAGGGGAGGAATGCGGATTTGAGATAGAGGGCATGGAAGCAGTTGAAGTAGCTACCGGAGCCCCCCTCCCGAAAGGTGCCGATTCCGTCGTCCCACTCGAATATTCGAGGAGAGTAGGCGAGTACGTTGAGATATTGAAGCAAGTAGCTCCTGGAGCTAATGTAGATAGAGCTGGGAGCGATATAAGGAAGGGAGAGGTCCTCATCAAGAAGGGGACATTTTTAGGCCCATTCGAAATACTCGCGATATCTTCCTTGAACATAACGCAGGTCAGAGTTGTGAGGAAGCCGAGAGTATGCATTATAGCGAGCGGAGATGAGCTCGTAGAACTTGGATCTGAGCTCAAGAGGGGTAAAGTCGTGAACTCAAATGTATTCGGGATCAGAGCTATCATAGGGGAGTTAGCTGAGACTAGGTATTTAGGTATAGCGAGGGATGAGCCGGATTCTATCAAGAGTCTAATAGGAGCCTGTGATGACTGTGATATCATCTTAACTATAGCTGGGAGCAGCGTCGGGAGTAAGGATTATCTATATGATGTAATAAAGTCGATGGGCGGTGAGATCTTAGTACGAGGCCTCAGCATAATGCCTGGGAAACCTACGGTTCTCGCTACACTAGGAGGGAAGCTCCTAGTCGGGATACCAGGCTACCCTGTATCCGCTATGGTAGCGACTAGCGAGGTACTACTACCGATAATACAGAGGCTCTTGGGGATCAGGGGAGTGGAGGTTAAGGCTAGAGTGAGAGCCAAGCTCTCACAGAGGGTTCCCTCTTCTCCGGGAGTGAGGCATTACGTTAGAGTAAAACTCAATAAGAGAGGTGATTCATACATCGCAACCCCAGTGAGGATAGGCGGCGCTGGTATAGTGAGCTCCCTCTTGAGATCTGACGGCTTCCTCGTAGTCCCCGAGGAAGTCGAGGGATATGAGGAAGGTGATGAAGTAGATGTGATAGTTTACAAGAGGTGGTTGGATCTTGAGGAAGGTCTTCAGACATCTTAAGAGCTTAGAGGAAGTTAAGGAATTGATTATGAGATACGAGAGACCGGAAAGGAGGGAAAGAATACCTATTTGGGATGCTTTCGGTAGGATCTTAGCCGAAGATGTCGTATCGAGTGTAGATGTACCGGGATTCGATAGGGTGATGCTCGATGGTTACGCTGTGAGGGCGGAGGATACATTCTGGGCCGATGAGGATAATCCCGTCGAGCTCAAGGTAGTGGGAGTGGCTTCAGCTGGGCATCCCTTCCAGGGGGAGGTGGGGGAGGGGGAGGCTGTCGAAGTAGCTACCGGTGCTCCAATGCCTAGAGGAGCCAATTCCGTCGTTAAGGAAGAGTTCACTGTGAGGAGAGGCGATAGTATCCTTGTAATGAGATCAGTAGCTCCTGGGGAGAATGTGCAAGGAGCTGGATCTGATGTGAGAGTCGGTGAGACTATAGCTTACAGGGGGACGAGGCTGACAGCTAGGGAGATAGGGATGCTCGCTGCAGCCGGTATAAGGGAAGTAGAAGTGTTCTCGAGACCTAGGGTGGGGATATTCTCGACAGGGGATGAGTTAGCTCAACTGGGGGAGCCTTTAGGATATGGGAAGATATACGACGTGAACTCACCATCCCTCATGGCTTCCGTGCTAGAGGACGGAGGGGAGCCCACTTTCCTAGGCATACTCCCAGATGATTATGAAGCTATAAGGGATTCTCTTGAGAGGGAGATCGGGAAATTCGATATCATCCTGATTTCAGGGAGCACTAGTGTCGGAGCTGGTGATGTTATGTATAGAGTACTCGAGGAACTAGGCCCACCAGGCGTCATCGTCCACGGTATAGCTATGCACCCGGGGAAACCGACTATAATAGCTGAGGCGAGAGGGAAACTTGTGATAGGCCTCCCAGGCTATCCCACGAGCTGCCTCACGGTTTATAGGGAGATAGTCTCCCCTCTCATAAGGAAGTGGAGCGGCAGGCCTCTGGAGACTGGGAAGGAGATAATCGGAAGGGCCGCGGAGAGGATAATCGGGGAGAGGGGGAGGAGGGATCTACTCCCCGTCCATGTAGTGAGGGATGAGGAGTTCTTAGTTTTCCCTGTCCCAACTGGATCTGAGGCTATTTCGACGCTCTCGAGAGCGGATGGTTACGTTGAGATGGAGGAGCTTGAGGAGATCATAGAGGAAGGGGAAACCGTTAGAGTGAAGCTCTTCACAGATAAGATCGCTGATATCTCTATAATAGGTAGCCATTGCATCGGATTAGAGTTGATAATGGCTGAGATGAGGAGGAGGGGGTTCCACGTTAAATCTGTATTCGTCGGATCCTCCGGGGGGTTCAAAGCAATAGCTAGAGGGGAAGCCGATCTAGCTGGAGTGCATGCACTCGATCCGGAGACTATGGAGTATAACGTACCTTTCATGCGGAAGTTCTCGATAGAGGATAAGGCTGTCCTGATAAGGGGCTATAAGAGAGTCCAGGGCCTCATAGTAGCGAAGGGGAACCCCAAGGGGATAAGGGGGATCAGGGATATCCTTGAGAGGAGGGATATCGTTATCATGAACAGGAATAAGGGCTCGGGCACTAGGATACTGCTAGATCATCTCCTTAAGGTAGAAGCCGATAGGATAGGTATGGATATCTCCGAAGCCATCAAGGAAATCAGAGGCTACTGGAACGAGGCTAAATCCCATAACGCAGTTGCCATAGCTGTTAAGAATGGTATCGCTGACGTGGGGATCGGGATAAAGACTGTAGCTGCACTTTACAATCTAGATTTTATTCCAATAGCTGAGGAAAGTTATGATTTCTTGATCAGGAGATCCTCAATGAGAAAGAGAGCTGTCGAGGAATTCATCAATATTTTGAGGGAATTCAGAAGTAAGCTAAATGAATTGGATGGCATTGAGGCTGATGATGATATAGGCCTCCCTATTAGCCCCTAGCGAGTTTGATCAAGTGAGGGGCCTCAGGTATTATCAACTTCTCGAGAGCTAGCTTAACAGCGTCCGGTGATCCCGGGAGCATGAAGACGAGTGATTTTAAGTAAAATCCAGCTGAAGCCCTGCTAGCGATAGCTGAGCTACCTATCTGAGAGTAACTTAGCCATCTGAATATCTCCCCGAATCCGGGAAGTTCCTTCTTAAGTAATGGCCCTATAGCTTCTGGCGTTATATCTGAGGGGCTGACACCGGTCCCCCCGCAGAATATTATCACATCGGAGTCCTCAGCTGCCCTTATCAAAGATGCCCTTATTAGACCTTCATCATCAGGTATCACCTCCTTCCTCACGACTAGATTCCCTGAGGCCTCTATAATCTCCACAGCGACCTTCCCCGTTAGGTCCTCCTTGCTCTCATCAAAGAACCTAGATGTACTGACTACGAATACCGAATAGCTCAGCTTCTGGGGGGCTCCCCTCTTGTGTTCCTCAGGTACTCCCATAGGTCAATGGTAGTGGGGTAACTTTAAAACTATCTAATTTACCCCCAATCTCGAGATGGCGGAGCTTCGAGTTAAAATAACTCCAGGGCTTCAGGAGTACCTCACAGCAATCTACAGATTACAGAGGAGGGGGAAGGCCGTCGGAGTTAAGGAACTCGCGGATGAGCTCGATGTCACATTACCGAGTGTGATAGATGCATTGAAGAGACTCTCTAAGGCCGGTTTAGTCAATTACAATAGGTACAGGAAGGTCACTCTCACGGAGAGCGGGGAGAAATCCGCAATACTCATAATGAATAAAGAGGAGATTTTCTACGAGTTCCTCAAGGAGATCTTAGGGATAGAGGATGAGAGAGCTAGGGAGGAGGCATGCTGGATGGAGCATGGGGTGAGTTGGGAGAGTGCTGAGAGGTTAAAATTATTCATCGAATTTCTGAGGGAAAATATGTATGATATAAACGAAGAGTTCAAAAAATATATAAATAAGAGACAGAATTTCACTACCTAGATGTTATTATGAAAGTGTGTACGCGTACTATCACTACAAAAAATTAAATTAAACCTACTCACAGCTTAGCTTAACTGAGGAGGTGTTACCATGCCCAAGTACTTGATAGAGCAGGATAGGGAGAGTTGCATAGCCGATGGTGTCTGCGCATCCCTCTGCCCGGACAACTGGATCATAGATGAGGATGGGCTGGCTTCCCCCGTAAAGAAGGAGCTCGATGATCTCGGTTGCAACATGGAAGCTGCCCAAGCCTGCCCCGTCAATATAATACATATATACGAGGTTCAGCCGGACGGCTCCAAGAAGCAGTTGATCTAAACACCCTTTTTCTTTTTTATGGGGGCGGTGGGCTCCCCCGAGGTGGAGTTGATGGATCAGGTTTCCCTATTCTCCCCATACCCTTCCCCCAGTTACCCAGCAGCACCGGACGTCCACCTTAGGGCTGCTCCCTTCCGGGCCTGACCCGGTTCGGTGGTAAAGGTGACTCCCCGTCCCTCCGGACGGGTTATCACCACCGCCGGTCCACCGGGACCGAGGTTCATCGGTTAGGAGGAGGTAGGGACCCCCTACCATCAACTCGCCCCCGGGAGTTGCTGACCCCGGCATTAGCCTTCCGGTCGAGGGGACGGCTACCCCCCCGGTCCTACCCCACCGCCCCCTTGATCGGGCGTCACTCCCTTAAAAACCCTGGCGTATGACCTTGACCTCGCTTCCCCTCGCTATTAGGACTAAATCCGCTAAGCCGACGAATATACCTACTTCAACGACGCCCGGCACTCCCTTTATCTCGCTCTCCATAGAAGCGGGATCCTCTATCGGGGGGCATGATATATCCACTATCAGGTTACCATTGTCCGTTATGAAGGGCGTTAGATCCTTCATCCTGATCCCAGCATCGCAATTGAGTTTCCTCTTGAGATTATAGAGTGTCCAAGAGATCCCATAAGGTAGTACTTCAACTGGGAGAGCTCTCTTTGAGCAGAGCTTCTCCACTAATTTCGTGTGATCCGCTATAATCACGTAAGTTGAACTGTTGTATGCTAGAACTTTCTCCCTCAGTAAAGCACCACCTCCCCCCTTCAGCAAGTTCAAATTACTATCTATCTCATCAGCACCATCTATAGTTATCTCAGGCCTCTCGTCATCAGGGTGAATAACCTTAAGGCCCTTATCCTTAGCTACCTCCTCTATCTGCTTAGATGATGGTATAACCGATACTTTATCCGCCCTATCGGATTTAGCTAACTCCTCCACGAATATAGCTACCGTGGATCCGGAGCCTAGGCCCACTAATCTCGCATCCCCTATCAATTTGAGCGCTTCCCTAGCCACTACCCTCTTCTCTAACTCTATCATTCAGCCCACCACTATCTCGACTACATCCCCGTCCTCCAGGAGGAAATCCGGACCCACTCTCATCGGGGAGTAGGGGAGCCTCTTAGCCCATACCTTAGCGTACTTGAACCTCTCCCTGAATGACTCGTGGATTAACTCCGCTAGGTCTATCACGCTCGAATTCCTAGATAGAATAACTGCCTTATCCGATGGATATTTCTCGTTCTTAGATTTCGTGAATACTCTTATGAGCCCCAGTTCCTTGAGTATCATCTCCCCTAGCTCCTCTTTAGATGGGAGTCCAGTGGGTGAGGGTATTATCCCCATGACCTTATCTCCGTAGAGCTTCTTGACTTCCTCCACCAAACCCTTATCCTCGACGATATCATATTTCGTCAGGAAGATTATCGCTGGTTTGTAACTCTTCTCCCCGAATATCGCTTCCTCAACATCCTCGAGCTTCACATATCCTTCTATCTCAACCCAAGCCCTATCTATCCCGAATTGGAGCAGTAGCTCCCTCACATCCCCCTCAGAGCAATCAATTAGCCTCCCCTTATTCATTATTATAAGAGCGGGGGCCGCTTTACTCCTCTTTATCCTGACCCTACCGGTCGGCCTCTCTAGAGATATCTCCCTAGACTCTAAGAGTGAGAATATCTTAGAGAGGGAATCCAGAGGGTCATCGAGAGAGCTCACTGTTATCCCTAGGACATCTGAGTTCTTCGCTAGAGCGACTGCTAGGTTCGTTGGGCCTCCCTGAGCCTCAAGTATGAGTGGGGGCGCCTCAACTATTTGGATCTGGGTACCGGATATCTCCATCATCCCCTCAACGGGTCTCATAGTAGTGAAGGGGTTCGGGGATATTGAAGGCTTAGCGTTCGTTAATTTAGCTAAGAGGGTGCTCCTTCCGGAATTTGTGAACCCTATAAGGACCATTTGTGCTGCTCCTCTCTTCTCAACCATTAAAGATACTCCTTTACTCTTCTTTGCTGCTTTTTTCCTTTCTATTTCCTCTTTAAGCTCAGATATCCTCCTCTTGACGAATTTCTCCATTTTCTCTGTTCCCTTATGCTTAGGTATTAATGAGTAGAACTCCTTAAGTTTCTGGAGCTTCTCCTCCGGGGTTTTAGCTTTGGAGTACTCCTCCCACTTAGCCTGAGCCTCTGGTGGGAGGTTGGTCGGCATATCACCTCTTCCTCCTCTTCCTCTTAACTTCTACTGCTTCTCCAAGCGTGATAGAGCTATAAACTTGTTGAGGGGCTGAACTAGTGACATACGACCTCTCAGGATTTCTCTGTATTATAGAGACCTCTAGAAGCTTCTCTATACTCCTAGCTACCTCGAAGCTCGGGACGACTCTCTCAGATTCTATATTCCTGAGGAGCGATGCTTTTATATTCAATGCCGCAGCTACTTGTTCTATTGATAGGCCAAGAGCTTCCCTAGCTTCTCTTATCTTCCTCCCGTAATCCTCAACGAGCTCGATCTCCTCCTTCTCCCTCTTGGGGATCCTGAGTTCCATAGGCTTACTGAGGGAGGGCTTCTCTAAGGGTTTTTCTAATTTCTTCTGAGGTAGAGTAGCTCCCTCCTCTTTCCTCTTAACTTTCTTGACTTTTCTAGCACAGTTATTGCATAGAGATGCTTTATAGCCATCTAGATCCACTATAACGGGCTTCCCATAGAAGGTCCCCCCGCATAACTCACAGACGTAAACTTCCCCCGACAAGCTCACCAGCTCCCACTGATGATGCAAAAGCTTTAGATTAACCTTTGGGTATATACCCGATGAAGAGGATAAGGCCCAGGGACTTAGATAGGATGATGAAGAGCATGGGGATTCAAGTTCAGGGCATAGATGCGATAGAAGTATTGATAAAATTGAGTAGCGGTGAGTCTATAATCATAAGGGACCCCCAAGTCTCGCTCATGAGAGTGGGCGGTGAGGAAATTTATCAGATAATCGGGAGATCCGAGAGATTGAGCGTTGAAACGGAGTACTCACCATCTGAGGAGGATGTGATGTTAGTAGCAACTCAAGCGGGAGTAGATCCCGATAGAGCGAGGAAGGCTCTCATAGAGACGCATGGGGATCTTGCGGAGGCGATAATCAGACTGAAGGAGGGTTTAATTTGAGCTTGAGGAGGCTCTGGGCCATCTGGAGGATGCCTTACATAAAACTATTGGCTAGTGAGGGTGGGAAAGAGTGCATTTTTTGCAAACTACCGAAGGAGAACAGTGATAAGGAGAACTTGATACTCCACAGATCCAGCAACTCCTTCATGATAATGAACAAGTACCCCTATAATCCGGGCCACCTGATGGTCGCACCATACAGGCATGTAGCCAACCTCGATGAGTTGAACGATGACGAGCTCATTGATATCATGAATCTCGTGAGGCTCTCCATAAGGATTTTGAAAGAGGCAATGAGACCGGATGGATTCAACATAGGGATGAACGTGGGTAAGGCTGCTGGCGCTGGTTTCGAGGGCCACATACACATACATATAGTGCCTAGATGGATCGGGGACGCTAACTTCATGCCGATAGTGAGTGACACGAAAGTGATAAGCGAGGCACTATCTAGCACTTACGATGAGCTCAAGAGAGTCTTAGACGATCTGATAGCTAAATCTAAATCTTAATCTGATCATAAAGGAAATTATATTGATAATATTTGCAGCTTTTGAATATATATTCTACTTAGCTCACTGTTAATTCAAAAATACGTCAAGTAGGGGGAGAATCCGGGTGAACACCTCCGCCATACTAGCCTCCAAAATCTTTATCTATTAACATCAGCTAGACCAAGGGGCCGTGGTCTAGCTAGGTAGGATGCCGGCCTTGGGAGCCGGAGGTCCCGGGTTCAAATCCCGGCGGCCCCATCCGCTAGCGATATCTCCCGCTACCTACATGGGAAGTTCTTACATATCGCTTTCTATCTAAAATTTTGAATTTTCTGGCAACTTTTCGATACGATTAGAATTATATCCTAGGACATCAGGTAATAGATCCCCTGTGAATATTCGTAGAGCAACTGCCCCGAGTAGAAAAGCTTATTTGAGCTTACGCATAATAATATCGTGAAGCCCCGGGCGGGATTCGAACCCGCGACCTGCCGCTTACGAGGCGGCCGCTCTGACCGAGCTGAGCTACCGGGGCTTTAATAGGGTGCGATGCTCACCTATAAACTTTACTGGATGATGTGTATGAGGGACGAGGAGCTGATAATACTTGCCCTCGCTGTGATCAGCAGGGATCTCGAGTTAGTCAGGAGAATCGTCGAACTCGCTAATAACGGTGTCATAGAGGAGGGAGAGTTGCAGCAGAACCTCAAGCTATCAGTCACAGATCTGAGGGTCATGCTATACAGAATGCAGGACTCCAACTTAGTGATCCAACTCGGAGCTAAGGAGGACGGTAATGGGGGTTACCTATCCTATTGGAGGATAAATAAAGATGCAGCGAGGTCCTTCCTCTTGAGGAGGCTGAAGAACACGAAGAACGAATTGATGAGGAGGAAGGAGGAGGATCTATCTGGAGAGTACTATGTATGCGCCGCAGACCCATCTCACGCTAGATTGAGCTTCGATGATATCATAAGGAACATAGGGGAGGGCTCCCCCACTTGCCCCGTATGCGGAGCGATGATGGAACCCGTGAATAAGGAAGAGGTCATTAAGATCATAGACTCTCTGATAGAGTTGATAGATAGGGCGATCGAAGCACTGGAAGGATGATTAACTTGACTAGAGAGTTCTTCATACAGGAGAGGATCCCGGAGGATCTGAACGTCGACGCAGTTCTCGAGGAACTAGGTTGGGAGATGATGCAATTGATGAGGGGTATAGAGGTAGAAGCGCTGGACCTCGATATCGAGGACTGTTGGGTTAAGGTGAAGGTGAGCGGAGCTGATGAGGGAGCTGCAGAGAACTTGATCTCTAGGACGTACGGGAGGCTGAAGAGAGTTGAGGAAGTGAGGGTAGGGGAGATTTTCAAGGGTTTCATAACGGATCTCGGTGAAGTTGGCTATGGTATTTACTTCAAGGCTTTTCTTGGGGAAAAAGATGGACTCTATCCGCTCTATGAGATGAGGAGACAACTCGTTGATGAGAAGAAGCTCTCAGTAAGAGCTATAGCTAATATTTATGGTTTCATGAATGATATGTCGATGGAGATAAATGTAACCAAGATAGATGAGAAGGGGATTTACATCTCACTATCTCAGAGGCAAGTCCGCATTATGAGGGACATGGTCAATATGGGGAGGGAGATATTATTCATAGTTAGGGCCACACCTAAGCAAGTTAAGAGAGCCCTGAATAGGACGGGGCACTTCAGAGATGTCTCCTTAGTTAGGAGATCGTTCCTCTCCCACATGCTCATATGCAAGCGTAAGACTCAAGCTAAGGGGCTAATACCGAGGCTTGGGCCGTATCTCCCCGGCGCTAAGTTCTCGACGATATCTCAAGATAAGTTCCGCAAGTTAACGGAAGTCAACTTTTTAAATCATCCCACTCAATAGTAAGGGATTGCCGGGGTGCCCTAGCTCGGTAGGGGGCTGGCCTGCTAAGCCAGTGGCCCACTGGGCCGCGAGGGTTCAAATCCCTCCCCCGGCGCCAGGGCCGGTGGTCTAGTGGCTATGACGCCGCCCTTACGAGGCGGAGGTCGGGGGTTCGAGTCCCCCCCGGCCCACTTGGGAGGGAAGTATGCCTATCGAGGAGGGTGGATTTTACGATAGGGATCCCAGGGTCTTCGAGCTGAAAGTCGCTATCGTCTATCCGGGTCCATATAGAGTAGCTGTGAGCTCCCTGGGGCACCAGATCCTCTATTTCATGATGAATTCTATAGATGGAGTGATGGCTGAGAGGTTCGTGAGCGACCTCAATGGCTCTGTGGAGAGCGGTAGGCCCCTGGATGAATTCGATATCGTTCTAGCTACTCTGCATTTCGAGGGACAGTATCCGGTATTACTCAGGATGATAGAGGGAATAAAGAAGCCTGTATTAGTTGGAGGACCTGCTGTTAGTTTCAATCCCCTCCCCATGAGCCCCCTCGTCTCTGCGGTTGGTTTAGGAGATTTTGAGGAGCTCATCGGGGAGATCTTAAAGGTCAAGGATGAGGGAATTGCCTCCCTTCCCCCGAAGTTCTTCGTCTATGAGCTCAGGAATAGAGCTAAGTTCAATAGGACCCCCCGTTTGAGACCCCTACGCGATCAAATAAGGGTCGTTGAGAGCGGAGTCACTTTGAATAAATTCCTCTTAGAGATATCTAGGGGTTGTGGGTGGGGGTGTAGGTTCTGCGGTATAGGGTGGCACTGGAGACCCCGTTTAGATGCCCCGATTAGCGAGGTGAGGGAAGCTATAGAATACGCTTCGGATCTGGGCTTCAGTGAGATCTACATAATAGGATCTGATGCAGCTTCATCGAAAGCTATGAAGGATGTACTCTGGGAGATAGTTGAGAGGGGGTTGAGGGCTAGCATCCCATCCATAAGGGCCGATCAAGTGGATAGTGATCTCCTCGATCTGATAAGGAGGACGGGGGGGAGGATGATAACTATAGCCCCTGAGACGGGGAGCGATAGATTGAAGGGGATAATAAACAAGAGGATAGATAATGATGAGGTGATCAGGATTGCCGAGGAGGCTAAGGACAAGGGGTTGAGACATATAAAGCTTTACTTCATGATAGGGCTCCCCTTCGAGCAAGAATCAGACGTAATTGAATCCGTTAAACTAGCTAGCAAAGTCAATTCCATAATCAGGGCGAAGATAACCTTGAGTGTATTCGTACCGAAGGCCGGGACGCCTTTCGAACTTTCCCCCTTGGTTAGAGAGATCGATTTCAGGAGGAGAGCTTCTCTCTTCTGGAAGGAGTTTAAGGAGGAGCTGAATATCTCTCATTACGGAAGGGCTTATGTACAAGCCCTCCTCTCCTTAGGAGGGTTTGAAATGAGTGAGATATTGAGGAAGGGGTACAAGAGACCGTTCAACAGGTGGACTTATAAGTCTATAGCGAGGGACCTCGGTATAGATGCCGATCGGATAGTCTATGGGGAGAGGGAGACGCCTTGGTGGGATTACGTCGACAATATACCCAAGGATTTCATCAGGGGGGAGTATGAGAGAGCGAAGAGTGGACTGCCCTCACCATCCTGCGATGAATTTTGCTCCGAATGTGCTATCGGGTGCCTTATGAAGTGACTTGTCCGATAGGTCCCTACTTTGGAGGGTCCCCTCTCAACATTATAATAATCTCCTAGAGCGGTACCCAGGGTGTTCGCATGCCGACATATGTATACTTCGTGTTCTACAAATTGAAGGAGCTCACTCAAGAGGAAGAGGAGAGAGCTAAGAACGAGTGGGGGAAGATAACTGAAGAATGGCCCCCTGAAGTCAGACTTATCGGGGTATACGATCATGCTTGGGGGACTGAGTATAACGGAGTAATGGTGCTAGAGTCTGAGAGCATGGATTCTTTCACTAGATTCTGGAAGTGGTTCAGGGACAAAGTGAGGTGGTATGTCCCTGAGACTAAGACCGTAATAGCGACTAAGAGATAGAATTTATGAGCCCAAGGATCATTCTAGAGGACTCAAGCCTCCATAACTCTCTTTCAATAATTTTTCCAAATATGTAGAGTTTCCTCTTATGGAACTCCTCCCAACGTATGTCTGTCACGGTCTTAGTTAGGACGAGCCCTTCAGGAGGGGCCAAGCCTATCCTCCTCCCGAGACTTAGTTCTAAGGCTCTACCCACTATCCTCCTTATCTCATTCCTTTTAAATGATTTCCCATAAATCTCAATATATGTGAAGTTTTCTCCAACTTTCACATCAAGACTCTCAATATTTTTCCCTAATCCTAACTGCGCTAACTCATCTAACGCTCTCCTCACGCACTCCTCAGCTCCTTTGATCCTGAAGGGGATCGCGTAGCAATACGCTCTAGCCCTAGGCTTAGGCGTCCCCCCAGTAGCCACAGCCCATACTACTATATCCCTCGGGAGCTCTGAGTTGAGGAGGGATATATTAGGAACTGGGCCCCTGTAGAAAGCTATATTATCTAGTGCAGATACTCCTCTATCAGTCCTAGATGTGAACTTGAGTCTCGCTCTTATGCCTTGCGATTCCATCGCTTCCCTCAGAGCTGAGCCTACAGTAGGTAGGTTCGGTTGTTCTACGACCCCGTGATAGTTCCACCCCAAGTAAGCGATCCTCAGGGAGACTACACTCCAAGCCAAAACATCACCACCAATAGGAGGAGTCCTGCGCCGAGCGTGAAGATAGCGTAACTAAACTTCCTCCCTCCAGAGAGGGATCCTAAGTAGAAGCCCATGAAGAAGAGGAGAAGTAGGGCCTGAAGGATCGATAGGGTATAAGAGAACGTTATCCCCATTAGACCGAGCTCGCATATCTTAAAGGGTATTGAGAGAGTCATCACTATCATCGATGGAACCCCTCCGCTCGCTAAAGATATTAATATAGCTTTTCTTCTCTCCATCTCGCTGATAACTGTCTCATCCAGCGTCATCAGGACTGCTTTCTCCAGCTCCCTGACCTTCAGTTCCCTCTCCGCTCTCTCCGATATATAAGTCCCCAAGGACCCTGAGAAAAATATGGATATAGCTCCAGCCCATATCAATTTGAGGAGCACCGATGGATCCTCTATCCCCCCGAAGTACCCTCCCAGCACGATCCCGAGCAGCATTAGAATGCTATCGAAACTATTAGTGACAGCATACCTCCTAGCTATCTCCCAAAAATCCCCTAGATCTATTAAGTCCTCTAGATTTTCTTTAGCCCTCGCCAAGATATCTCCCATCTTCCTCAACGTTCCCCTCAAAGTAATCCTAGTCGCTGCACCCATCTTAGGGGATGGGGTAAGTAAAGGTTATTTTGTTATCTAGAGACGTTGAGCTGGGTGATGGGCACGCCAGTAGTTGATAAGATCGGTAAGCTGATAGAAGTCGTTAAGGAAAATCTATCTACAGTCGATGAAGAATCCGCGAATATGTTCATAAAGGCTCTCTTCAGGACTATGGGCGAGGGCAAGATATTCGTAGTCGGGGCCGGTAGATCCGGGCTAGTGGCTAAGGCCTTCGCGATGAGGCTCCTCCACGTCGGCTTCCAAGTTTACGTAGTAGGTGAGACTGTCACTCCATCTATGAGGAGCGGTGATCTACTGATAGCTGTGAGTGGATCTGGGGAGACTAAATTCCCCGTTACAGCAGCTCAAGTAGCTAAGAGCGTTGGGGCCCATGTAGTAGCTATCACGAGTTATCCTAATTCTACATTGGGGAAGATAGCCGATTTCGTTGTCAGGATAGGAGGAAGGGTCCTCCCGGAGGATGAGAGCAGGGATTACTTCACGAGACAGATACTGGGTATACATGAGCCCCTAACACCGCTAGGGACGTTATTCGAGCTTAGCGCCATGATATACTTAGACGCTCTGATATCCGAGATAGTTGAGCTCATGGGGAAGAGTGAAGAGGACCTTGCCAGGAGGCACGCGAACATCGAGTGATTTAGAGCTCATCCTGAGGGAAGCCGAGAGGATAGTCTCACCCTCAGCTGAGGAGAGGGAGAGATTAGAGAGGGTACTTGGAGAAGCCCTCAGAAGGGTAAAGGAGAGCGTCAAGAGGCTGAATTTAGACGCTGAGGTAGTAGCTGTCGGTTCCTCTGTGAGAGATACTTGGCTCCCGAATAACAATGAACTCGATATATTCGTCCTCTTCCCCAAGGGGATAGGGGATAAGGAGGTTTTGGGGGGCCTCATAATAGATATAGCTAAGGATGCCTTCGGGGAGTATGAGCAGAATTACGCTGAGCACCCTTACGTCAGGGTCAGATACTCAGATTTCGAGATAGATCTCGTCCCCGCTTTCAAGATACTACCTGGGGAGAGGATAGTGAGCGCTGTAGATAGGACGCCCCTCCACAATTCTTACGTCAAGGAGAAGCTCAAGAGACCGAATGATGTGAGGTTACTCAAGGCCTTCCTCAAATCGATCGATGCTTATGGTGCTGAGGAGAGAGTGGGTGGCTTCAGTGGTTACGTATGCGAGCTCCTGATAATAAATTACGGGAGCTTCCTCAAGACGATAGAGGAAGCATCGAAGTGGGGACCGAGGGTCTACATAGATATTGAGCACCACTTAACTGAGGAGTACGCGTTCTCAGCTTTCAATGGGCCGCTGATATTGATAGATCCTACAGACCCCAGGAGGAACGCTGCCGCGGCCCTCACTGAGACGCAGTTCAACAGATTCAAGGTAGCAGCTAGAGCTTTCCTCAAGAACCCGGATATCGAGTTCTTCACTAGGGGGTTGGGGGGAGAGAAGGGGAGAGTATCCGCTAAGCAGATAGAGGAACAACTCTCGGAGAGGAGGACAAGAGTTTTAATCATAGAGATCAGTGATCTAGATCTCCCTAGGGAGCTATTATGGTCTCAAGCGAAGAGGATGGCTAGGCTCCTTGAGGAGGAGCTTAAAGCGAATGGCTTCGATCCGCTCTGGGTCTCAGGTTGGACGGATGAGAGGAACAAGATATTCGTTGCGATGGAACTCCCCTCATTGACTCTCCCTACCATTGAAAGGAGGCAGGGGCCCCCAGTTGGATCGAAGGAAGAGATCAACTTCCTCAAGAGTTACCTCAACTCTGGATTCGGGGGGCCTTTCATCGAGGGGGATAGGTGGTACGTCTATAGGAGGAGGAGGCATAGCGATGTAATTAACCTCATAAATGAGTTGATGAATCTGAAAGTACCCACGCTACTGAGGGGAGCGAGATTCAAGACATTAACTGATAGGGAGCTCCTGATCTTAGATAGGGACGTCCTGAGATGGATATATAAGGAGATGAGGAGAGAGGAATTCTTCATAAGGCATCTAGTTGGCTGAAGGATGCTACTGATCCCAGTTCCTCCTCTATCTCCAGCAACCTATTATACTTCGCTACTCTCTCCCCCCTAGCTGGAGCTCCCGCCTTTATGTAGCCACAGTTCAGAGCGACGGAGAGATCGCTTATGAAGGGATCGTTAGTCTCCCCCGATCTGTGGCTCACGATAACCTTATATCCATATCTGAAAGCGAGTGATGCAGTCCTAAAAGCCTCAGTTAGCGTCCCTATCTGATTCAACTTGAGCAAAATAGCATTCCCAGCTTTCGCTTCGATACCCTTCCTGAGGTATCTCTCATTCGAGACGAAGTAATCATCTCCTACTAGTAAGATCCTATGGCCGAGTTTTTTAGTGAGCTCAGAGAGGGAATCTAAGTCTTCCTCGTGGAAGGGATCTTCTATCGCTATTATCGGGTACCTATCCACTATGCTCTCGTAGAATGACATCAACTCCTCTCTAGTCAGGGATGCTCCATCTATGTTATACTTTCCATCTGCATATAAGTTACTAGCAGCGCAATCAATAGCTAGCTTAACTTCTCCCTCAAATCCAGCCCTCTCTATCGAGTTGACCAGAGAGTCTAAGGCTTCCTCAGTCCTCTTCATCGGAGGAGCGAAACCTCCCTCATCCCCCAAGTTAATAGCATGCCTACCGTATCTCTCCTCAAGGAGGGATCTTAACTCCATGTATATACTGACTCCAGCAAATAGAGCATCTTTAAATGTCTTAAAGTTCACTGGCACTATCATGAATTCTTGAATAGATAAATCATTGCCAGCATGCTTCCCACCATTTATTATATTCATTAAGGGTACGGGTAAGACGTTTGAGAAAGCTCCCCCTAAGTACCTATATACCGGGATATTCAGTTGATCAGCAGATGCTTTCGCAGAAGCTACTGAAACACCTAAGATTGAGTTAGCTCCTAATCTCGATTTATTCGGCGTTCCATCCAACTGAATCAATATACTATCTACTAAAGCTTGGATGGATGCGTCCACCCCGAGTAGAGATGGCCTTATTATCTCATTGACGTTCCTCACAGCCTTAATGACGCCCATCCCTCTCAACCATTTCCCACCGTCTCTGAGCTCTAAGGCCTCCCTCTTCCCCTTCGAGGCACCGGACGGGACTGAGAACTTCCCTAAGCCCCCTCCCTCTAATCTAACTGTCACTTCAACTGTTGGGTTCCCTCTGGAGTCCAGTACCTCCCTCGCCCTTATATCCTCTATCCTGAAGGACATCTCCCTTAGGTCCAAGTTTTATTATTTATCCTTTGACGAATCACTAGGTGGTCGTTTGGGTTCACCGCCCGAGGTCGTGAGAGAGATATTGAATAAACTGACATCTACTCCCAGGGTCACGGGGAGTGAGAGGCTCTTCGCCCCATCTATAGCCGAGCTCCTCGAGCCTCACTGCGATATGATCAGGATAGACCCCTGGGGGAATGTGGAGGGCATCATCAACCCCGGAGGAAAGCCCCCTGTAATGATAGCAGCTCATGTCGACCAGATCGGGATAATAGTTAAGGAAGTGACGAATGAAGGGTACATAAAGTTCGATGGGGTTGGGTGGGATCCCAGAGTCCTTTACGGGTCTCGTGTCAAGTTGATAACTAGCAAGGGGATAATTAGAGGGGTCATAGGAGTAGTACCGACGCACCTCCTGAAGGCCTACAAAGAGTTAGAGGAGAAGAAGATAGAGATCAAGGATCTAATGATAGATATCGGAGCTCGCAGTAAGGAGGAAGCTGAGAGCATGGGGGTGAAACCGGGAGTCTACGGAGTCCCTGATTATGATCCGATTCTACTTGGATCCGAATTATTCTCCTCTCCAGGTCTCGATAATGCTGCGGGTGTCGCAGCTATGATATATGGAGCGATGCTGAGCCGGGAGAGAGGGGGGATAGATGCCGAAGTCCACTTCACCGCTACGATACAGGAGGAAATAGGGCTCAGGGGTGCTGAGATGATGGCATATAAGTTGAGACCTGAAGTAGCTATAGCTATCGATGTAACATTCGCTGAACAACCGATGCTGCCCGAAGCTCCGAAGATCTCCTTGGGGAAGGGACCTGTCATAAGCAAGGGTCCCATATACCATCCTGAGATAGTGGAGTTAATAGAGAGAGCCGCAGAGGAGAACGAGATCCCTCACCAGTACGAAGCTGATTTCAAGGGCGCTGGGACCGATACATGGGTGATACAAGTCGCTAGAGGAGGAGTGAAGACTGCTCTCATCTCGATACCCTTGAGGTACATGCACAGCCCTTGCGAAGTCATCAGTCTCAAGGATGTAGCCTGGGGAGGGGCTCTCTTGCAGAAGACTTTGGAGTTATTGTAAGTACTCAGCTCCCACTCCCTGATACCCTTGAGAAAAACTATAAATGAGCCTTTTTTCACTCATGCACTTTTAAGGAGACCTCGAATATAGCTACGGGCACTGTTATCCCCAATCTGATTAGGACCTCGGGATCTATCTCGCCTATAACTCCAACTTCCTCCCCATCCCTGAGCACGCTCGCGCACCTCCCCTCTATGAAGGGCCTCTCCCTCTTGGGCTCCAGCTCTATTCTATATGAGAGGTTCTCAGATAGGACCTTCAGATGGGAATATATGTCCTCGAAGCCCACGGAATCATCTGCATACGCAGCAGCTACTCTCCTCTCATCCCTCGTCTTGTTCTCGAGCCCCTCATCTATGAGCACGACATCCCCTATCTCGAAGACCTTCTGAGGGTACTTGACGTGCGTATTATTAGCTAGGAATGAGAGTAGTCCCGGGAATAAGGCGTCCCTTAAGACGCTATAACTCTCAGAAACTGGATTTGATACCTCAACTACTTCCCTTTCCTCCCTACCGACCATGTGGAAGAGGGAGGCCCTGCTCGTCATTATGTAGTTCAAGACCTCCTGGTAGCCGAGCCCTATCATAACTGTCCTCACTCTCCTCGATATCTTCTCCACAGGATGGGGCTTTCCGACAGTCATTACATTCTTTGGAAGCTCATATCCAATTTTATTCAGTCCTAAAGTTATTGAGACTTCCTCAGCCACATCGACCGCATGCAAGAAATCTGACCTATATCCTGGAATGAGCACTCTGACTTTACCATCCGAACACTCCGCGTCTAGTCTGGCCCTGAGGAGCTGCTTGACGACATCTTCCTCAGATAAGTTCAGGCCAACGATACTCCTTATGAAATCGAGCTCCACTTCCATCTCTTCAGGCTCGTATCTCGGGGTCTCTATCCTCCTACCGTCAGGATATAAGATATCTAATGTGCTTATCTCCCCTCCTCTCTCAGCTAGGGCTGACGATATTATCTCGAGGGCATACCATATCGCTTTGAGATCCGTCCCGGTCACGTCTATGAAGACGTCCCTCACACCCGGCGTGAGTCTCGTGAGCTCAGAGTTTATTATAGGGGGCATGCTGAGGACCTCCCCCCTCGAGTCCATTATTAATGGGACTAAATTTTCTGGATTTTTTATTAAATGAGAATAAATTTTCCCTTTTTCTGTCTGCTCTAATATCTCCTTAGCACTCATTTCCGCATATTCGCCCAGAGGTACGAAGTGGACTTCCTCAGCCTTCCTAGCGTCGTATATTATAGGGGGCTTGACCTTCGAGAAGTCATGAAGCCCGATCGCGACCCTCCTCCTCTTCCTCCCTAAAGTGTCATGTATCTTCTCTTGGGCCTCTATAAGGGCTACTAAAGATTCCTCAGTCCTCAGATCGACATCCCTAACGAGAGCGGCGACAACATAAGGCCTGATCTCAGCTACTCTCTCGCCCACTCTGACCTCGAAGGCCCTCCTCCTAATCTTATACTTAGGTAGGCCCAGCTCCTCGTTCGAGATCCCCTTGAGGCACCTCACTATCCCCTCTAACGTCACGAGGTCCATCCTATCGGAAGTTACCTCGAATTCAACTTCCTCACCGAAGGATTCCAAATTTATCTTCGTGAAGTCCAAGAGGTCGACGAGTTCCTCCTCACTGAAACTCCTCCAGAGCCTCTCAATCTCCCTCCTGCTGAAACTAACGACTGGCAAGCTCTCACCACACCAGAGGGGCGTTCCTCAGGTATTCAAGGTTCTGGGAGTGGAGTTCCCTTATATCCTCCAATCCGAGTTTTATCATAGCCAATCTCCCTATCCCTATCCCCCAAGCTAGTGCTTGAACTCTGGGGTAATCGTAACCTAAGGGTATCAACATCTCAGGTCTGAAGAGACCAGAGCCAGCTATCTCTATCCATCCTAATTTCTCATGCTTGACGTAAGCTTCAACACTCGGCTCAGTGAACGGGAAGTAAGCCGGCTTGAACTTCACCTCTTTAAAGCCCAGGTTCTTGGAGAACTCAGCTAGGAAGCCCATCAAGTTCCTAACATTCATTCCCTCAGCTAGAACGACCCCCTCACACTGATGGAACTCGAATGCATGCGTCTTATCCGGGGCCTCCGGTCTGAAGACCTTATCTATAGCGAATATCTTACTCGGGACCTCTAATCCACTGGCTAAGGATCTAGCTGATGCAGCAGTCGTCTGAGATCTCAATATGAGCCTCCTAGCTATCTCAAAGTTCCATTTATATCCCCATCCCTTCGATCCAGTTATCCAGCCATCTTCATGAGTCCTAGCTATCTTATCGATGAGCTCACTGTACTTAGAGAGATCCGCTACCTTAGGATGGGCTAGTTTGTAAGAATCGTGAACTTCCCTAGCTGGGTGGTCTTGAGCTTGAAATAGGACATCGAAATTCCAGAACTCACTCTCAACTATCGGGCTCTTCACTTCAGTGAACCCCATCCCGATCAATATCTCCCTCACTTCCTCCAAGAAAGAGACATATGGGTGGGGTTTCCCCGGGTAGACTAAAGGAGGGCTCGCTCTGACATCGTAAGCCTTTAGTTTCTTCTTCTTCCATTCTCCAGTCACTATGAGATCTCTATTGAGTTTACCCACTTCCTCCACTAACGCTATCTTACCTCCGACGGCATCTAGACCCAGGGGGGTTAATATCACCTCAGCCTCACTGACTTCCTCTACCTCAACAAGCCCCCTCCTCCTCAAGTTCTTCAGGATCCCCTGATCTAAATCTCCCTCCTCCAGCTCTCCACCCATTATCCTATCTAATATCTCCCTCTCAGGTACCTCCCAAGATAGCGGGATTACCACTACCTCCCCGCCCCTATTCTCTATCTTCAGGAGGCCCTTCCTCCTCCCCTCGCCTAACGCTACGTTGAGTTCATCCTCCCCCATGAACTCAGACAGTTCGGAGAGGCTGACCTCTCCTCTCCCCTTAATGATCCTCAGGAGCTTCTCCTCAGGAAGACCCTCCTTAGCATGCTTCATCCCCCTATCTGTGAGCTTCAGGACTCTCCTCTTCCTCTCAATAATTTCTATTAGCCCTTTTTCCTTGAGAAGTATTGATAGAGCCGCTACCCTACTCCTATCCCCTATATCCTCTACTCTAGCTCTCCCTCCCCTGGATTTCAGGATCTCGAGGAGCTCCATTTCCCCTTTAGATAACGCTATTTCCATGCCTCCACCTCCCCATCGCTCTATCGAGTAAGACATAAGCAAGACTGGTCAGCGTCCTTCACACACCCCCCGCGAACCTCGCGTAATATATATTATCCTTGTCCCTGATCACTCTAACTTTCATTAATGAACCTGGCGACACAGGAGGGGAGTCTATGACAGTCACAACCCTATTCCTCGCGACAGCTAAGACCTCTCCTACCTTCCACCCTTCCCCCAGGACTTTCACGCTCACTACTTCCCCCTTCCTGAGACTGGGCTCTATCCCCCCGACTTTCCTTATCCCGAAGTCCTCCGGGCTGAGTATGAGTTTCACGCCAAACTCTTCCTCGAGTCCCATTAACTTCCGGTAGAATTCATCCCAACTCATCGGTTTAACTCCCCTGGGCTTCCTCCCACCCTTATAAGCCTCATACTTCTGGATGCCTAGCGCAGGCCACCTCTTCCCAGCCCCTATCTTCAGAGCGAACTCTATGAGCTCTGGGATATCCTCGTCGTTGAGCCCCGGGACCCAGATAGGTGCTATTAGGAGGTCTATAGAGCTCTGGGATATCCTCTTAGCCGCCTCGACTACCTTGCCTATCCTGAACCAATCCGACCCAGCTAAGTACTTAGCCTTCCCTTCCTCTAGCGAGTCTATGCTCAAGTTTATCCTATCGATCCCCGCCCTCTCTAGCTCCTCTATGAGCTTCTGAGTCAGCAGGGGGCCGTGCGTCTGCGCGGATATCACTTTAACCTCGGGGATCTCCCTGAGCCTCCTTACAAGGTTCACTATCTCTGGATAGAGGAAAGGGTCCCCCACCGTATCTATATGAGCTTCAATATCGTTAACTCCCTTCTTCTCAACTATCCTCTCGAACCAAGAGATGAGGTAACTTAAGTCCACTAGGAACTCCGTCCTCCTCGTCCTCGACTTGGGTCCAGCATCAGTAGAGCAGAATATGCATGATAGAGGGCATGATGAGACTGGTCTCACTTGTATCAGATTAGTCCCCCTATCTATTAAGCCGAAGGCCACGGATCCCATCAAAGGGATATCTCCTCTTATCCTGACGACCTTCCTCATGATTTCAACCTAAATTCTTAAATCGAAGTAGGGCAGGTAGCTTTATGAAATTGCTAGCGATCTCCGATGTGCATTCATCATTCTCTAAGCTGAAGTCCTTACTAGAGAGGGAAAATTTTGATGTTATACTTATAGCTGGAGATATCTCTAATGGTGATATTAGTGATGTTAGGAAAATCCTGAAATTTGTTAAGGATTTCAGTGAGTATGTCTTCTTCGTCCCCGGTAACATGGATCCCGCTCCCCTCCTCGAGATCAAAGAGCTCGAGGGATGCCTCAACTTACACCGTAATAAAACTTACCTAAGGGGGTACTCGATCGGCGGTGTGGGAGGAGGTCTCATCTCACCTTTCCTGACTAGAATCGAGTTCACTGATCATGAGATCTCGATTGCGCTTGAAGAACTCGGGTACGTCGATATCCTGCTGAGCCACACCCCTCCATTCGATAGTGGGCTAGATAGAGTGAGATCGGGGCTTAGCGTCGGATCTAAATCCCTGAGGGATTACATAGAGAGGAGAGCTCCCCTACTCTGTATCTGCGGTCACATACATGAGTCCAGGGGTATAGAGAGGATAGGGGTTACTTTCGCGATAAATCCAGGGCCTCTCTCCTGGGGGAATTATGCCATAATAGATTTAGAGGGCAGGGAAGTGAGGCCGAAGCTCCTCAATCTCTAGCCAAAATTTTAATTTTGGTGACTCGAGCATTAGAGATGGATCTGAGGGATATCGCTATATCAGCTATAGGGGGAGCTCTGTACGCTCTCGTAGGTTACGTGAGCTGGTTAGGCCTCACTTTCTACGGCGTCAGGTTCTGGCCCTCTGTAGTGATACCAGCGACTATATCATGCCTCTATGGAGCGAGCGTAGGCGGGTTATCCGCTGCGATAGGGATATTCATATCAGATATCGCCACTCATGGGAACGCGATCTTAAGCTTGACAGTTGGTGTTACATCTAACTTCTCATGCTTCTACATAATAGGGAAGCTCGCTGGGGGGAGTAAGTATAGCTTGAGGAGGTACCTATTAGCTTCTACTCTCGGGCTCACAGTAGGTCACTTGATAATAGGGGTGGGTCTCCTCCTCTGGAGCCAATATTTCCCCCTCCCATTTCAAGAGAGATTAACCCCGTTATCTATCGCTGCTGCACTCACGATATCATTCGTCACATTTGCTTGGGAGCTCCCATTCGCTCTCATACTAGTCCCTCCCATAGTGCATGCTGTCAAGAGGGCCGTGGGATGATGTTCATCATAGGGCTTGATATGGGAGGCACTACTACGAAGGGTGTCCTGCTATCTGAGGGAGGAGTTAGCTTGAAGACTCTAGTCGTCTCCTCGGATCCCTTAGCGGCAGCAGCTGGCACGATAGGGAAGATATTGACTCAAGGGGGGCTCGATATCGATGATATAGAGGCTATCGCTGCGAGCGGAGGGAGAGTGAGATCTCTCCCCAAGCGTATCCTCGGCCTCCCTCTCTTCGAAGTGGATGAGATAGAAGCTATAGGGAGGGGAGGCGCCTTCTTAGCGAGGATGAGGGAGTGCGTAGTCGTAAGCGCTGGTACGGGGACTGCGATAGTTGAAGTCAGAGAGAGGAACTCTGGATACGATGTCAAGCATCTGGGAGGAACCGGTGTCGGAGGTGGGACCCTTTTAGGCTTAGGAAAGCTCTTACTCGGTAGATCATCTATAGAATCCCTCCTTGAACTAGCATCGAAGGGGAACTCTGAGAACCTAGATCTCAAGGTAGGAGATATAGTGGGGGGTCCAGTGGGGAAGTTGGATGTCAACACCACTGCCTCAAACTTCGGGAGGTTAGTAGATGACGCTAAGCAGGAGGACATCGCTGCAGCCCTCGTTAATATGGTGGGGCAAGTGATCGGGGTCGTCTCAATCTTCGCAGCTAAGTCAGCGGGATTGGAAGATAAAATAGTCCTCGTCGGAGGATTGGCGAGTTATGAACTGATAGTTGAGGCAATAAGGAGACCTATAAAGCTCTTCGGTGGTAGTCTAATCGTCCCAGAGGATCCCCAATACGCTACTGCATTAGGCGCATCTCTTAAGCTATTCTCCTCCCTCACATCCTTAGTGAGGGGTTAATGACTGTAAGCTATACAGTAGAACTGAGAGGGGCTGTCATCAAGGGAGATAGCTTGCTCTTGATAAGGGAGAAGGGTAAGAAGGATTGGTCTATCCCCGGAGACTTAGTTGAGCCTGGAAGGAGTTTCAGGGATTCCTTAAGGGGGATTATATCGGATTCCACTGGCGTCCATGCCGAAGTCATTAGAGCTATCGATGTGAGCGATGAAGCGGATGCAGAGCATAGGATACGCATAACTTACCTCTGCAAGCCGGTCTCAGGGAAACTGAGGCCCGGGAGGGGAGCTAAGGAAGTGAGGTGGGTCGAGCTCAGTAAGGCCACTGAACTACCTCTCTCAGGAGCTGCTAGAGAGGCAGTGAATATCCTGACCTCAAAGTTCGCACTCTTCATCAGGAATAGGGACTTGAGGAGGGTGATCATAGGGGTCCCTAGGGGGCACGTCCACAAAAGGGTAGTTATGGAGCTCTTTGATGGGATAATAGTACTTCATGAGGCGACTGTTGAGAACATCGTCAGGGCTTTCGTAGAGGTAGAGATGCACCCATCCAGGAGAGCGATAGTGCTAGAGGGGAGGGAGTTAGAGAGGAGGAAGGAAGGTTATTCAAAGTACCAACTCCTTGAGGTCGAGATGAGCGATGAGGAAGTCGAGAATATGATAACCGAGATCCTGGGCCTCGGTAGTGAGAGAAGTGAAGATTAAAAAGTTGTACTTAAATCTCAGTGGGGGATGAGGAGGAGTTACTCCATAGATGCGAGATGACCTCTCAGGTGCTGCTGACCCCGGGTGTTAGGGATGATCAGGAGAGCCCTCGTCATAGGGAGGTTTCAACCCCTCCATCACGGTCATCTCTACTTGTTCAGGTACGCTCTATCTAGAGCTGAGGAGTTAGTGATAGGTATAGGGAGCTCTCAATTCTGCTGCCAGCCGAGGAACCCCCTCTCAGCTGGGGAGAGGATGGAGCTCATAGTGAGGACGTTGAGGAGGGAGGGCTTCCCAATGGAGAGGATATTCATATCCTGCATACCAGATACTCAATCCCCCGAGGAGAATTGGGGACTTATAGTCTTGGATAGAGTTCCCAGAGTAGATATCGCTTTCTCTAATGATCCTGAGACAGTGAGGTGCCTTAAGGAAGTTGGATTGCATGTAGAGAACGTCCCCTTCTTCAAGAGGGAGATTTATGAAGCCACTAAGATAAGGGAGCTCATATTGAAGGGAGATAGTTCTTGGAAGTCTTTAGTACCGGAATCTTCACTCGACTTCCTCATTGAAGTGGATTTTGAGGGTAGAGTGAGGAGGTCCGCGGGGAATAATTCACTCTGATGGGAATTCGTACTCCTCGCTCCTCTCCCCTGGGACTACCCTCAAATTCTCGTTCTTTATAGCTTCTAGGATCTTCCTTCCAAGAGGGCTGCTCTTCGCAAGCGTTATCCTCCCCCTCGAATCTGTGACTAATGTGACCACTTCCCTCTCACCCGAGTAGATAGTCACTTCGGTATCTGACATAGCCGGACCTAAGTCCAGTATTATCGTGTGCTTCCTCCTCTTCAACCTGAACTTAGGGGCTCCCTCTACTAAGGGCTCTTTAATTGAGATAGGCATCACTATTACCTCCTCCCCAAATGTGTAAATCTCGTACTCTACTGTATCCGTCTCGAAGTCCTTAACTAAGACCACTGGCCTCGCTAGAGCTACATCCCTCATCCCCGTCGGCATCTTCACCGTTATCTTCAGGGAGTATACTTTCTCGATCCTCCCGTCCTTTATGAATATGACAGTATCGACTACGTGAGGAAGGACTCCTAAGTCCACTCTATCTATGAACCTCTGTATCGCCTCTATCGGGAAGCCGCAGTGAACGACACCAACCATCCCTACACCAGCTAGCCTCATATCCACGAATATCTTGAAGTCTTGAGTCTTCCTCATCTCATCGAATATCACGTAATCCGGCCTGACTAAGAGGAGGAGATCTGCTGTGTTCTCGAAGGAACCAGCTAGCTTCCCGTATTGAGTTATCTCGGGCCCTACTTGTAGGTCCCTGGGTGACTCGAGTGTCTTCACTATCCTCCCCTTCTCCCTATAGAACTCCGCTAATGCGCTCGCGAAAGTCGTCTTTCCAGCGCCCGGAGGTCCAGCTATCAAGATACCTTCAGCTCTCTCACTCAACCTCCTCTTCAGCTTATCGCTCAAGTTGTAATCATCTAAAGTGACCTTGACGAGGGGTCTGACAGCAGTTATCTCGATACCATCTGAGAATGGGGGGAAGGCCGCCAATACCCTGAGATCCCCGAGTTGCACTATGTAAGCATCGTCGTACATCACCTCTATGAACGCGTCTATCCCCGTCTTCGCTCTCTCCAGTATTTCGTAAGCTATCGTCCTCACTTCGAATTCCTCCAGTTTCTTATCCGAGAGCTTAACTAATCTGAAGTTCCCTGGACGTCCTTTCTTCGCCATAGGTGGGGCTCCTTCTTTCAGATGGACGCTCATCGTCTCCTCGTCGAAGTAGTCATATATCCTCAGTCCATCCATCCTAGGGCCTATGTAATGGACATCCACTCCCCTAGCTAGTAGGGATAGGGTGGTTATCCTGTCCCCTGTGAGGACCTTCGCTGAGAACTTCTTAGCTAGTTCCTGTAGAGCGTCTATCCCCTTCCCCCTATGACCCTCGACCTTCACTTCCTCTATGTAACCCTCCCTCGCGAGTTCTTGAAGCCATATTATCTCCCCTAAAGCGCCCACACTGAACCTATCTCCTCTTAGAGCATCTTCCTCTATCTTAGAGAGTACTTCTTCCGGTATTATGAGCTTAGATCCCTTTATCATAGAGTATCCCGGCTCATATCTCGCTAGAGATCTCATCAGCACGTCTGAACTCAGCACGTATATTGAATCACTCATCTCACTAAGTTCCGATCAACCGTTATAAATGATAACTTCAGATCGAGGTATGCTTTACGTAAAACTCGGGGGCTCCCTGATAACACTCAAGAAGGAGGGGAGAAGGGAGATAAGGTTAGATGTCCTCAGGAGAATTTCTAATGAAATTAAGAGCATAATGAATGACTTCAAGATATTTCTAGCTCATGGGGCTGGGCAGTATGGACATGAGCCCGCTCTGAGGAGCGGTCTACATTTGGGGATGGGGGATCGGAATAGGATAGGGGCCTCGGAGACGATGATAGGAGTGAGCGAGCTCAACGTGAGGGTCGCGAGCATAATGATGGAGGAGGGAATACCTGTAGCCCCTTTCCCACCCAGATCGATTATGAGGAGGTACCGTGGGAAGGTACTCTGCGAGACCTCTTCATTGAGGGAACTCATTAAAGTAGGATTCATACCATTAACTCACGGCGACCTGATACCAGACGATGAGAGGGGGGTATACATACTCTCTGCCGATGAGATACCCCTCCACTTGGACCTAGGGTTCGAGAAAGTGATATACCTCATAGATGAACCCGGAGTCCTCGACGAAACTGGGAAAGTGATTCCCGTTATTAATAGGAGCTCACTCGAGGGCATGAGCTTCCCCTCCTTAGATGCGACTGGATCTATGAGGGGAAAGCTCGAATCCGCTATTAAACTAGCTGAGAGGGGGATCGAAGTGAGGATCTCAGGTTACAGGGAAACCGGAGATTTAATTAGAGCAATTAATGGAGAAATAGGGACAAAAGTTATCTAATTTCCTCTTCCTCAATTTCTAATATTTCCTTGGGTGCCACAAGTATATAATATTTATCCTTACCCATCATCTCATCCATCACTCTCCTCACTATAAGCTCCGCGGGGTCCTTTATACCAGCTCTCTCAGCGAGATCTGAGAAACTAGAGAAGGGCTTCTTCGCTCTCTCCTCGAGTATCTTTAAGAGAGTCTTTTTACCTATCCCAGGTAGTAGCTCGAGTTGATGTAGCCTAGTAGTCACGGGAACGCTTTCATTGAACAAATTGATGAAGAATTGTTCCCCCTCTCTCACTATCCTTGAGATAACGGATTCCAGGATCATCTTAGCTGTCGGGGGGAGTTCCTCATACGTGAGGTATCTCACGAACTTACTGACCTCCTTCCTAGCCCCCTTACCTACGTATATCTTATCCATTACATTGACATTGACGTTGGGCCTAAGGACAAATTCCATGAGTATGAAATACCTATCTCCGACTAACTGGACCCTCCTCTTAGCCTCATCCACATATAGGACGTAAGCCCAGCTATCGTGAGGTCTCCTCCTGCCTTGCGCAAGCCTCCACATTTTGAGACACCGATTATTCTTTTATCCTCTGAGGGACTTCAATAAATTAAGCATTTCCTTATAGTCCTGTTGGCTGAGCAATGGATAATCCTTGAAGAGGTATGCCCTCAGCTCTTCCTCGTCCTCAGGGAGGACGTTTACTAACATAACAGCGTGTTCTTCCTTCAGTTTGAACTTATTCATGAGTTCCTCCACAGCTTCCCTAGCTCTCTTAGGATCGGATACTTTAGTGAACTTCGATAAGTATATGAGGAGCCTCCTCTGATCTAGAGTCAAGGATTCAACTGCTGAGGACCATCTATCGAACACTAAAGCCTTGACTTCAGCTAACGTGAGAGCTCTCTTATTATGAGGTCCTCTCTCATTCGAATCCATAATCCTCATCCTGCGTGCTTCTTGAGGTGGACGGGGAGGACTATCAAGTGCTTCGTCTTACCACCTATCTTGACGTCCACGAGATAAGCTTCTCCTCTCTTACCAGTCACGACACCCACCTTTCCCTGATATCTCCTGTGAGGCATCCCCCTTCTGATCGATGGTTCCACATCTATTACTACTTTATCGCCCACTTCGAATTCCTTGAGGAACTTCGCAGGGGATGGCCTGCCCCTCTCACGCGGGCTCTTCGATAGGAAGTCCCTCGACTTATGGAGGAACCCAGCTGATCTCCTACCCATGCACCCTCACCACTTTACTCAACCATCACCTCGAGTACATCTAGTTCACTACAAAAAGATTTTTTCCCCAGGATCTCGGTCACACTGGGACTAGTCCTTCCATCATCCCCACTGATGAGTTCCTTAACGTAAAGTCCACCATCGCATAGGACAAATAACTCAAATTTTTTGTCATCTATCCTCTTGAAATTCACCTCGTATACCCTCTTCAATCTAGTTATATCGGACCTCCTCCAGAGAACTCTCTTAGGTGTCCTCTGCTTTACCAGAGCCCCCTCTAGCCTCTTCAAGAGCAGGAGCTCCTCGTCACTAATTCCCCCCTCTACTTCTACTAAAGCTCTATATAATTTTTTAACGTTCGGTGATTTTTCCTTTAATATTCTTATTCTCTCTCTCGAGGAAAATTCCAAATTTCTAACTTCAATTAGGCCAGCTGCTCTCTTATTTATCTCAGATTCCAGCTCCCTCAGATCCGCGTTCCTCTTCCTAGGGCTCACTAACTCCATCACGAACGGCCTCCCCTCACCTAACATTCTAGCGTCTACGTCTTCCCTCCCGGCCCCGTGAAGGACGTAATCTTCAGCTGAGAAGAACTCCCTCATAACCTCTCCTATAATACCCTCAACGCTTCCCTGAGGGATCTTGCCCTTCCAATTGCATGCCTCACATCCCCTACCCCCGCACGCAGAACACTTCCTCCTCGATTGAGAGATCCCCCTCTGAAGCTTCCTATACCTACCGGAGATGAATACAGGGGCTAATTCTAACTTGACATCCCCTCCCTCGAGATCGAATATCAGGATAGCATCTGGATCCTGACTTATCTTGATGCCAGTGAGGGAATTCAACGCTAAATCTAGTAATTTCGTCAGAGTGACCTTGAGGGACCTCATCGCTGGAGGGTTGTAATTCGCTCTTATCCTGTCCTCTCTCTCTATCAAGATATCTGGTAGCGAGACGCCCGCTTTCAATGACGATATCTCCACCCCTTCGAGCTTACTCAAGGCCTTTCTCAGCATCCCCCCGAGCTCTCTACTCAAGAGTCCACCGCAGAGATCACAACTCTCCCCTGAGGGGCTCTCAGAATTCAGCAGACTCAACAACTTATTCAGGAGCCTGCCTATCGGTCTACCCAGTATGCTGGCCTCACAGAACTCACAGAGGACGATCCCCCTGAGCTCATCCACTTATGCCCATCCTCCTGAAGAGACGCATAGCTTTGGATTCAGATGATATAGACTCTATGAACTTCTTCGCTTGATTATAAGATTTCAACAACTTCCTGACTTCTTTAGCTGTGACTCCAGCTCCTCTAGCTATCCTCTCTATCCTGGATCCTCTTATTAAGGAGGGATCCCTCCTCTCCTCGGGAGTCATCGAATTTATTATCGCTACCCACTTCCTCATCTCCTCGGAGCTCATATCGAGGTACTGCATCCTCCCACTGATCCCAGGGATCATCTCCAGGAGCTTCTCCATAGGACCAGCTTTCCCAAGTTGCTGAATGTATTCCCTGAAATCCTCTAAGTCGAACTTCCCCCTAGAAATCCTCTCCATCAACCTGCTCTCCTTGAATGCCTCTTCTATCCTCATAGCGAGTTCAATTATATCCCCACCGCCTAGGAGCCTGGAAACGAATCTCTCTGGATCGAACCTCTCGAGATCCTCTATCTTCTCTCCAGTACCTATGAAGAGTATCGGAGCCCCTGATGCAGCTACTGCTGAGAGAGCGCCACCTCCCTTCGCTGCCCCATCGAGCTTAGTCACTATGACACCTCCCACAGGGACTCTCTCAGCGAAAGCCCTCGCTTGAGCGTAAGCTGCTTGCCCGATCGTCCCATCTATCGTTAAGATGACTAGATCGGGCCCTATCTCCTTATAGGAATCTAGTTCATCCATCAGGCCCCTCTCGTCCTTATGCCTCCCTGCTGTATCTATTATCACGAAGTTATATCTCTCCCTCTTGAAGAACTCTATACCCTCCCTCATTATCTCCACGGGATCCCTGGATTCCTTGGAGAAGACGGGGATATCCGGACCGACTAGTTGCTCTATCTGAAGTTTGGAAGCCGGTCTCACGACATCAGCAGAGATTATCCCGACTCTCCCGAATCTCTTCGATAACCAGAAAGCCAGTTTAGCGGCAGTAGTTGTCTTCCCTGAACCCTCTATCCCCACCATCAGGATCACGTTCGTCTTCTTACTCTCAATAGGTATCTCAGCTGGCTTCCTCCCCAAGAGATTCGTGAGCTCCTCGTAGAGTATCTTTACAGCTAAGTCCCTTCTAGTGAAGCCCGGCGGTGGGCTCTCCTTCAGGGCCCTCTCCTTAATCCTCTTACTCATCTCCAAGACGAGCTTGACATCGACATCGGCTTCTATCAGGGACCTCTGGATCTCCCGAATGAACTCATTAACAGCAGCCTCATCTACGATCGATTTACCCATTATCCTACTCACAGCGTTCCTGAGGGAGTTCCCCAGCTTCTCTAGAACCAATTAACTACACGCCACCCCTCGTCCTCACTATCTTCCTCTTCCCCATCGATTCCCAGTACTCCACTTCTATCCCGCTCTTCAGCTTAGAGGCCAATTCCGGATCCTCGGGGAGAGGTAACTCGAAGGTCTCATAAGTCTCTAGATCCATGAGTTGCACTACATTACCGTAGACGTTTATCACTTGAGCTGTCTTCTTATCGACGATCGGTATCTCTACTAAGGCATCAGCTGGGAATATCTTCGATCTCCTCGCTCCATCGAATATCCCCCTGGCCTCAACCCTCACTTTAGCTGAACCGTGCTTCCCTGGCTTCGATTTCGATACTTCTAGGACTTCGCATGGCTCATCATCTAGGATAACGTAACTACCCTTCTTCAGATCCCCTGCGCTACCCCTAGTGACTGACATGAGATCACCCAGCTCTTATCGGGGACTCACCTATAAGACTTCTGGAACCTGGCCCTAGCGCTCCTACCACCGTACTTCTTAGGTTCTGTCTGCCTTGGATCTCCCTTCAATATAGTCCTATCGTATTCCTTGAAGATCTCCTTCAGGCGATCGCTCTTTGTGTAGTTGACTAAGGCCCTGCCGATAGCCATCCTCAGGGCGTCGGCCTGAGCCATGAAACCCCCTCCCTTCACTCTCGCGAATATGTCTAAGTCCTTGACGTAATCCATCGCTAACCACAGTGGCTCAAGTATCTTCATCCTAACGAACTCATTAGGCGCGAAGACTTCTATGGGTAAGCCATTTATGTATAGCCTCCCGGATCCCTTCCTTATCACAGCCATAGCCCTAGCAGTCTTCCTCCTAGCTGACGCTAGAGCGTATACTTCCTTAGCTTTCGGAGACATATTTCCCGCCCCAACCTAACAGTTTCGAGAGCGTGAGGACAGTAATATAACGCTTGCTCTCCTTAGGCTTCAGGGAATCTATCGTGTATTTAACATCCCCTTTTATTATAGAATCCTTCTCTACATTTGCGAGCTCCTCCGGGACCCCTATGAAGACCCTGAGCCTCCTAAGGGCCTCCCTACCCTTAGCTTTCTTCATCGGGAGCATCCCCCTCACGGTCTTCCATACAATCCTATCGGGCGTCCTAGGTTGCACTGGAGATTTCTTCGGGTTCATTCTGCTCTGGATAGACCTCCTCGTCTGATATTTCTTGAGTATCGTCGCTGGATTTCCTGAGATTACTGCCTTCTCCGCATTCACTATCGCGACCCTCTTTCCCTTCAAAAGCTCCTTAGCAACTAAAGAAGCTATCCTGCCGAGGATCTTATTCTCAGCATCTATAACGAGATCAAAATTCATTCAAATCACCCGATTATCCTTGTGTAAGATCCCTTTGGGTTTATCTTAACGTAATCATCCAACAGGATAGCTTTTCCTCCTGCTTCCTCTATCTTCCTCTTAGCTGACTTTGTGAAGCCAGCTGCTGCGACTATCACCGGTTTAGTTATCTCACCTTCCCCCAAGACCTTCCCTGGGACTATTACAGCAGCCACACCATCTGAATATTTCTCTATCTTCCATAGATTGACCTCTATCCTCCTCCTCGTCGGCCTCTTCAACTTCTCAGCCACAGCCCTCCAGATAGGCGCATCGTTCACCCTAGATGCTATCTCGAGATTCCTTATCATCCTCACTAGCCTCATGTTAGTGGGTCCCGTCGGTTTCAACTTCACCCTCCTCTCGAACAGAGAGTCCTCCTTAAATAAATTTAGCTCACTCCCTCCAGCGTACCTACGGACAATCTCATGACTATCGGATGGAAAAAATTGAAAAATTTTTATAATTTTCAGACAAGCTCTTCTAAAGATTTTCCCATTGTTTCGATGCCGAGTAAAATGACTGATAGGCCCGCGAATATATGTACGAAGGAGAATACGATGAAGGGACCCGAGAGACCGGTGGTCGCGAATAGATAACCGGTTATCGATGGAGCTAATATTCCCATGAGCCTACCGAAGCTAGCTGCAGCACCAGAGCCAGTCCCCCTTATCTCAGTAGGATAGAGCTCTGGAGTATAAGCGTAAAGACCAGCCCAAGCCCCCAAGTTGAAGAAGGATATCGTAGAGCTGAAGATGAAAACCCAAATGAGATCAATTCTGAGGCTCAGAAGAGCGGATGCAAGTCCAGCAGCCGTTAGGTATATCGCGAGGACCTTCTTCCTCCCTATCTTATCTAAGAGGAACGATGCAGAGTAGTAACCGGGTATCTGGAAGAGAGTGACTAGTAAGCTCCACCCTATGGATGTGACATCTTCCAATCCGAACTGCTTCGCGTATATCGTGGGGAGCCAGAGGAATATCCCGTGATACGTGTATATGAGCCCTCCCCAGAGGATGAAGAGGAGCACGGTCCTCTTCATGTACTCCGGGGAGAAGAGGTCCCTCAAACTGTGCTTCTTAACAGAGTCAAATCTTACTTCCTCCAATTCGGTTACCCCTATCTTACGTAACAGGGAATTGACGTCCTCTACCCTTCCCCTCGCTATTAGGAACCTGAGGCTCTCGGGTAGGTAAGCTAACGTGAGGGGAAGAGCTATCAAGGGGAGCAGAGCTACTGAGAAAGTCAATCTCCACCCTAGAGATGGGAGCAGGAAATATGGTATCAGTAAGGATAGTATTGCCCCGTAGACCCAACTAGTCTCTACGAGGCCTAGGAATAATCCCCTCTTCCCCTTAGGTATGTACTCCGAGACGTAGACAGCCGGCTGAGGCAATGCCCCGCCCAGCCCTATCCCAGCCAGGAATCTGAGTGCATAAAGTGTTAATAAATCTGGGGCTAATCCGCAGGATGCTGTGAAAATTGATTCTATTATTATGACAGATATTAGGACTTTCCTCCTACCTATAACATCAGCTAACCTGCCGAATAGCAGAGCGCCTAAGAACATGCCGAGGTAACCTACGCTCAACAGATAGCCCACTGTGATAGTATCCAGTCCCCATTCCCTAGCTATAGGACGCACTAGGGATGCGATAAGCATCACATCCATTCCAGTGAGGCCGTAGATTAGGGAGGAGGTCAATAGTATCTTGTAGTGGAATCTCCCTATCTCAACTCTATCCAAGAGCTCCGTTAGGTGCATAACCATCAGAACTATCCTCCAATGCACCTTTTAATCTTTCCGGGCTCTGAATTATGGCAGTAATGATGAGTTTCTATCTATGAGGTTATTAAAATATTCTTGACACAATAACGCCCGTGTTTCTAAGTTTTTGTTTCTATTAGTAGTGAAATTCCTCACGATTATTACTGAAAATCATACTATAGCCTGTAGTTAATTATCATAACCATAAAATTTATAAAAAAATCTGGATATAGACTACATTAAAACTCTGGGGGTGATGTATTGGACCTCGTTGGTCAATGGTTAGGTTACCCCGCCCCCCTAGATAGGATACTGTCCATCATAGGGATAGAGCTCCACTGGCTCATATTGCAGTACGTCCTCGGCTTGCCCCTCTTCATAATCCTCTCGCTACTGCTCTACGCGAGGAGAAGGGATGAGAAGTGGAATGAGATGGCCAGGACCATGACGAAGGCATTGGGCATAATATTCGCGGTAGGAGCCGCTAGCGGGACATTGAGCGAGTTCGGTTTGGTTTTAATATGGCCCAACTTACTCGAGGCTGCTGGTAGATACATATTCTTCCCCCTCTACGCTGAGATCTTCGCCTTCCTCATAGAGATAACCTTCATATACTTCTTAGTGTTCGGATGATGGAAGAAGATAGGAGTTAGGGGGAGGCTGATCTTAGCATTCCTAGCTTTAACAGGAGCCTGGCTTTCAGGAGCCCTCATAATGAGTGTGAACAGCTACATGGTCGCCCCCACTGGGATACAGGCTTCATATGATCCGATGAGCGGATGGAAGTACGATAAGGGATATCCAAAGGTCCTCCTAGTAGTCCCTAAGGAGATAGTAAGCGTATTGGATGTGAACAAGCTCTTATCTCTCGGCATGGAAGTTCTGGGAGAGAGAAACGAAGGCGTCGCTGTCCTACTCCCATCTAAGATAGTATCCAAGCTCGCGAGTGAGTCCTGGAGTAACGTCAGAGTAGGGGATAGCGTACTCTCACTCGTAATAAAGGAAGAGGCCCTCGGAAGCGTTAAGGATCTCCTCGTGAAGGATATCGTCGATAAAATACTGACTAACACTGTTAAGAGCGTTGGATATACTATGGTCACCTTCCTCTCCCCGGTTTACGCCGGAAGCATATTGCATGCCCTGGGGGCAGCGATTACAGTGACGGGGTTCACTATATTCGGGGGCTACTCCCTACTACTCCTGAGATCTAGGAGCGATAAGAAGAAAGTCTATTATGTCAGTGGAATGAAGCTGGGGATCTTCTTGGGCTTGATCTTCATAGCTGTTCAAGGACTCGTTTTCGGGCACATCATAGGGACTGAGATAGCCTCATACAATCCCGAGAAATTGGCTGCAATGGAAGGTACTAGTAAAGAGATATTCAGCTTCAGCAGATCTCTAGGGATCGAGAGGATCATGAGCTTCATAGCTTATGGGAGCTTCGAAGCTAAACTGCCTGATTACGATTCGATACCCCAAGATTATTGTACGCTAGCTGGAGCTGCACTCGACTGCAGGCCTCCTCTCATGCTGCACTACCTATACTACTTCAAGACTGGCTTAAGCATCCTCTTAGGCCTATATGCTTTGATCTCAGCGATATTAGTCATGAGAGGAAGCCTTTCACAAGCTCTGCTCAAAATAAACATTCTGACCCCTATAGTGGCCCAGATCATAAGTTTCCTAGGATGGGCCGTCAGGGAGATGGGGAGGAAGCCCTGGTCCATCTACGGCATAATGACTGTGGATGTAGCTCACACAGCTAACCCGGGAGATCCACTATCTTATGGCTTAATAGCTTTAATAGTGATTTCCGTGGCTCTAGCTCTGATATTAGCCGTTTGGAAGCTCCTTTACGTTCCATCAGTTAGGGAGGTGTGATCATGATCCCGCAGGTCTACTTCATAGCTCTCGTTTTCGGCATACATATAGTGGCCGTTAATCTGGGGATAGCTCTCTCTACGATAATACCACTGCTGAAGAGGAAGGCCGATCTAACGAGGAACGAGAGGTTGGATGGAATAGCTAAGGGGATCTTCAGGATATATGCAGCTATATATGCGATAGCTGGAGTCATGGGGACTGCCTTCACAGTATTCCTGCTCAGCTTCTATCCGGAGTTCATAGGGATCGCTGGAAACATAACACTGCTCCCATTCGGGATAGCGATACTCTCAATACTGGTCCACTTCCTAGCTATAGTGCTCTACTACTACGGTTGGGACTCCTTCCCGAGATGGGCTCACCTCTCCTCCGGGATCCTATTAGCTATCACAGCATACACAATACCCCTGGGCTTCAGGCTGGTTTTCGCCTTCCTGAACACGCCAGCTGGACTTAAAATAGATGGAAAGCCCTATATAGATGCTTTCGAGGCCCTAACCAACCCGACTTTCGCGCCCCTCTACCTCAAGAGTATCTTCGGCGCCATAACGTTCGGCTCCCTCTTCATCTCAGCCCTGTCAGCTTATCGAATAGCTAGGGAGAGGAGTGAGGAGAGCTCCCAGATTTACTCTACTTCATTGAGGATAGCTGTAATAGGGACTTTCATAATGCTGATACTGGGCCCATGGTACTCCATGTCATTGATATCGACGCCGATGAAGTTCAACAATATCTTCAGATCCTTCGGATGGGGATTAGGCGGAGCTGAGACAGTCGACATGAGCTGGCTCTTCCTGATCAAGATAATACTCATAGCTGTCCAGATATACGCTATACTGAGACTAATGTTCGGTAACGTTAACTTCAAGCTCTCAGCTCTCGCAACGACATCGGCAGCTCTCACGATATTGACTGGAGAGTACCTGAATATGTTCAGTCAGTACCCGTACTTCCTAGCTAATCTACCGATAGTAGCTGATAAGATACCTGAACCATGGAGGACAGTGCTGGGGAGAGCTCTATACCTGGAGAACGTTAGTCCACTGGCCAACGACCCCACACTGCTCTCAATAACAGCTCTCGGGGTAGCGATATTGCTCGCAGCGATAGGCTACTTCATATATGAAACGCTGATTAAAGGAGAATAATCTCTCTTTTTCTTTTTTTAGTGCGGGGGGTGGGATTTGAACCCACGCGGGCCTGACGCCCACCCGCCCCTCAAGCGGGCGCCTTGGACCTGGCTTGGCTACCCCCGCTCGAGCCTATATGCATCAACAGATTAAAAACGTTATCTATATCTTACTGAGCAGCTCCCCGAGCTTCCCCTTAAGTTGATTCAATGCCTCACTGAATATCTCCTCCGGTCTCAGAGAACCAGTGGATTCATAGCTTATTATGATCCTGGATTCATCCCACCTCCTGACTATCTTATCCGGGTTCCTGACCCTGCACCTCTCCAGAGCCTCCAAACATCCCTCGCAGAGGACTGGGTATTCTACTCTCGAAATTCCACCATCCAACTCGATGCAGCCAGAGCACTGGCTCAGATCACAATCTACTGGATCCTTCAGTTCGTAAATTGGCATGTAACTATAACCGACTGCTGCAGCCGGCGACCACTTGGAATGATCCTTCCCTCTGCCGATCCTAGCTATAGCCTGGAACCTCAATTTCTGCCCTTTCCTCATCTTTATTATCGGTATCTTATCGTTAGCCGGATATATGAGGGGATCCGAGGACTTGAGCTCCCCTGAATAGACTATCTCTATCGGATCCTTCGCCTTCTTCGACAATTCTAACACTACAGTCCTATTCGGATCGACCCTCACTACATCTAAGCTCGTCTTGAGCGGTATCATCGCTAACCTATGCGCTATATATTCATCGAAGAAGGGCGTGGTGTTCTCAAAGAATATGACTTCGTCTATCGCGAAAGTCGGGACTTCTGCTATTATTGCCCTCCTTATCGAGTTCGCGAACGATGGAGAGACCCCCTCTAGGACCAGGAGAGTCCTTTGATCAGATAACTCAATCACTCTCACTTTCAAGCTCCTCACCTTTCCTCCTCAGGATGCTCACCCATGGATTATTAAATATCTCCGAGAGCACGTCCTCTGTAGAGCTCGCTTCTAATCTGACATCAGGTGGACTCCCCTCTACCTTCGGGATAATGGGCTCCTCCACTCTCTCTACCTTAGGCTTTTGTTTAGGTGAGCTCTCTACGAGGGGCTCCCTGAGATCTTGGACGCTGAGCTTGGGGAGGGAGGGGACAGTGCCATAGCTTCCCAGTATCTTGATGAAGGATTCCAAGAGCTCTATTCTCCTCTCTAGTTCATGTATCCTATTCCTCAACTCCGGATCTTCCTTCTTGATGTCCGAGGACAGGATTTCCTTTATGAAGACCTCTAGATTCTTGGAGATCTCTTCAGCCAGTCCCTTCCCGATCTCATGGACTAACTTCCTCATATCGACATCTTGTACTACCCTATCCGATCTCAATGCTTGCGACCTTCTCGGAACTTTGAGATCCTCCTCTTCCTTACTCGCGGATTTCATCTCGAGATCCAGGGCGAATGACCTATCTAGAGATCTAACAGTTACCTTCGAGGCCCAACTATCTCCCTTAGCTCTCCCCTCTTCAACTTCCCTATTAGCAATAGCATAGAGGTTCTTAGGGACCCATAAGTCGAGCCTATCGAACCCTATCCCCGCCCTCCTGTAGGAATCTATGAGTGATTCAACGAACTCCTGCACGCTCTCATAAGAGGGGTCGAGGATAGAGACTAGGATCCTTATCTCCTTCCTCCCGGATACCTCTATTACGAAAGATCTCTCATCGAGCCCCCCTCTTAACTTTATGTCACCAGCTCCCCTGTAGAACTCTATTAGCTGACTACTGACACTCAAGGGGGGCATCCCTCATAATACTGTAATCGAGGCTTAATAAATTTCCCATCCGGAGTTGAAAACGTGATGCGAAATTCCGCTCAGACCCTCCTTCCCCTCCTACCGTGAGGCCTCCTGCAGCCATCGTGAGGTATGGGGGTCACGTCCTCGACCCTTATTATCGTGAGTTGAGATCTAGATAAGCCCCTTATAGCTGCCGTCGCGCCTGGACCCGGGATCCTGCTCTTTATACCCCCAGGTGCCCTCACCTTGACTATCAGATGAGTTATCCCCTTTCTCTGAGCTTCTTTAGCTGCAGCCATAGCTGCTTTCAGAGCTGCATAAGGGGAGCCCTCTAGCCTATCTGCGTCCACGAACATACCACCGGAGTACCTGGCTATAGTCTCAGCCCCCGTTATATCAGTTATGTGGACTATAGTATCGTTGAACGATGAGTATATGTGGGCCACTCCCACCTTACCCTTCCTCTCAGCCGACATCATCTCACCTCCTTCTCAACCTCCAAGCACGAGGGATGGAGGCACTCTATCTTATCTTCCTCCTCTAACTTGACTAAGTAACCTGGCTGCCTTATCCTCCTTCCGTTAACCCTTATATGGCCATGAGTTATGAGCTGCCTAGCCATATATGGGCTCTTAGCGAACCCCTTCCTCCAAACGATCGTCTGCAACCTCCTCTCCAAGAACTGCTCTACACTCAAATCTAGTAGATCATCCAATGTCGCGTCCTTACCGAGGATCCCGAGATCTTGCAGTTTCTTTATTATGGGTTCGACCTTCCAGCTCTCGCTCTTAGGAGCGGCTAAGAGCTGCCTAGCTATCCTCCTATATTTCTTCGCTAGAAAGCTCATCCTCCAGAGCTCCCTCTTGTTTCTCAGACCATAGTAACCAGCTAGCCTATTCGTCTCCTCAAGGACTCTCCTATCCCAGGGTTTGTAAGGCCTCTCGTATTTCTTCCTATGCTTCTTTATATCCCCCATACTATCACCTCATTTCTTCCTCTGATAACCGACAGTCCTCCCCTTCCTCCCAGTAGTCTTCGTCCTCTGTCCCCTAACCTTGAGACCTAACTCATGCCTTATCCCCTTCCAGCTACCTATCTTCTTCATTAAGTTGATATCCTGCGTCACGTACCAATTCACATCGTCCCCTATGAGTATCTTGGATTCATTAGTCCTGTAATCCTTCTGCCTGTTCATCAACCACCACGGGATCCCGTATTTATGCGGGTCATTTACGACGTCCTCTATCTTAGCGTATTCCTCCTCAGTGAGTTCCCCTAGGAGCTTGTTTGGAGATACGCCAGCTTTTCTCAGTATAGCTAGAGCTAAAGTATGGCTTATCCCTTTTACGCCTGTTAACGCGACTACAGCGGGCTTAGTACCATCTAACGTCGTGTTCAGTAACCTCACTACTCTCCTCAGCTCAACTCCCGACAACTACTCACCCCTTTTCGGGGTATATCATACCACCCAATTTTAATGTTTCGTACGCGGACTCTCGCCATCTAGGGGCTTTGGAACTGTTTCTCTCTAGCGTAAAGTTCATCAATCTAGCATAAGCTCCCATTGATGGAATATGTCGAAGCTGGAGTGACTTCTAGCCTGCGCCCGGTATTTGGGAAAAGGCTGAGCCCGAATGGGCGCAGGATGTTGAAGCGTAGAACTTGCTCCGCAGGTACCGGATGGATGTGGGGGCTCCGTCCGTTCACCCCGAAGGCCCTTTGCGAGTCACTATCTATTATCTCGCGTGACTTAAGGCTCCTTATCACGAGCTCCCTCGTAAAATCTCAAAGTAATAGTTCGAGTGGCGCCGGGGGTGGGATTTGAACCCACGCGGCCCAATGGGCCACTGGCTCTCCAGGCCAGCCCCCTTCCGGGCTAGGGCACCCCGGCCCATGATCAATATAACAGCGACACATATTAAAACATTGAGACAGTAGAGGGGGGATCACCCGGAGCTCTTCCACATAGGCGGATAGAGATCCCTCGGCATTATGACTCTCTCAATACTAGCAGCTACCCCGCTATCGGCTGAAATCATCTCATCGAAATCCATCATCGCCCTCCCTATCGCTATTAACTCACCCTTCAGGGTCATTAGAGCTACGATAGAGCCCTTCCTTATCCCCTTAGATAAGGAGCATATCCCCTTCACTTTGAGGGATGCCCCATGAGTTAGTGAAGCTACAGCACTGTCCTTCACGTATATCTTAGGGAGGTGTCTCACAGCTTCCTCTAGGGGTAGGACGACTCTCCTTATCTTACTCTCATCTCCGTATTCCTTCCAACTATCGTAAGCATCCTTGAGGTCCTCCAGGGTTACACAATCCTTCTCCGTGAAGATACCACTCCTTACCCTCCTGAGATCCCTCATACTCCCCCCAACTCCTAAGAATTCTCCTATATCGAAGAAAAGCTTCCTTATGTACGTCCCCGATTCCACCCTGACTCTCAAAGTATGGAACCTGCCCTCGCTCCTCAGTAACTCGATGGAGTAAACTCTCCTCACTCTGAGCGACCTCTTAACAGCTGACTTAACCGGCGGCCTCTGGAATATCGGCCCTGTGAATTTGTTAAGGGCTCCCTTTAACTCATCTATCGAGACCTCACCGTGTAAGTAGAGCGTACCTACGTACTCCTTATCGTACCCCGCGATGAACCTACTCAACTTCGTTGCATTCCCTAAAACTATCGGGAGGACCCCTGATACCTTGGGGTCGAGCGTCCCACAGTGCCCGACCTTCCCGGGGTACTCTAATATCTTCTTCACCCTCTCAGTGACTTCGTGAGATGAGGGGCCCCTCGGTTTATCCAATATTATGATCCCGTGATCTAAGTAAAGAAATATAGGCCTCTCTTGAGGTCTATATCCATAGGGGCCGGGTTCATAAGCGCTCTTAACAGCTATCTCCTCTACTTCATCGATCAACTAGATACCCTAGCCTTCTGGATTAGCTTCTCATATAGATCCGTTCTCTTCAATGCCTCGATCACTTCCTCATCCTTCGCCCCCTCGCGTATATCGAGCTTCACTGGGAGGGGTACTAAGTGCTTCACGTTCACCCTCCTCCTCCTGACTCCCGTCAGTTCCTTCGGCCCTGTCGCCTCAACGAAGTTCTTATCAATTATCCTGACTACTACACATAACCTCCCGGCTTCCCTACCAGCTACCTTCCTACAGACCCTACCTACTTCGATAACACCCATAATAACACCCCTCTCGCGAGTGGGTGACGCGTCCCTCAGGACGCGAGGAGGGCCAAGCCCTCCGAGACCGCAGAGGTTATCATTAGCTTCCTCATGCACTTGGGACAGAGGTTACCTCCGTAAGGTCTGTTGGGCCTCCTCTGACTGAGGGGGAGCTTAGCTATCACAGACCTCGGACCAGTTGGTGTAGCATTTAGCCTAGCACCACATTTGCATACGGCATATGAGTGTTTCTTATGCTTGTAGTGATAGACGAGCCTCCCTCCGGGCGTCCTCACAGCCACTCTTACTTTCTTCAACCTCCTCCTAGTTCCCCTCTTGTTCAAGCTCCTGATCATCGATTACCCCCGCGGCGCTGGAAGGATATTTTCTCAGTTTTTAAGTATTATGGGACTCGAGGTACCCTACCCTCCAAAATATTTTCACTATATTGAGAAATTGTGTTAAATATTTAGTCAGAAGGTGTTATCCCTAGAAGTCTTTGGAATATCGCTGAGAATAGGAATGATGCTAACACGTAATAACCGACGTAACCCAGTGTCTGATTCGAGAGACCCGCATTACTATGGAAGTAATCCAAGATCCAGGGGAGCGGGAATGGTAGATTTATCACTGGTATATCAGCGTAGAAATTCCCTAGGAGCCAGAAGATTACTATTATTGGTATAGTCGTGTAGATGAATGGTCTCATGCTCATCCTGCTCATCTCAGCTCTAGCGGCATCGAATTGCGGTTTCATCTTATCCAACTTCTTCTTCAATCTCTTATCGTTCGGATTCTTCATCAATTCCCTCTGGAGATCTGTATATTCCTTCACTATTTTCTGAAGCTCTCTCATCCTCTCATAATTTACCGTCCTCTTATTTATCAGATTAACCCCAAGGCTTATGACTAATGCTAAAAATGTGAGGAATATTATTGAACCCGGCGGGAAGAGGATAAAATTCAGATCCATGAGATCACCTTCACCTTATGAACCTCTTGAGCCTCGGGTACATCTCCAGTGTACGCTCCTGAGCTAGCCTCTCGTAAAGCCCGGCTATTATAGTCACCGCGAGGAGTATACCGCTCCCAGTACCGAAGGCCCCTGTGAAGTTAGCCACTGCCGCGAGTAAGCCCACCATTATCCCCCCGAGGTAAGTAACTGCCTCTATGTACTTCTCTATAGTCTTAGCTACTACTTTCGCTGAAGCCCTCCTCCCCGGTACGACTATCCCCTGCCTGACGAGCTGCTCGCTCACAGTCCTCGGATCCATACCGGCTGTCATAACCCATATCTTAGCGAAAGCCACGCACGAAGCTACTAGAACCAATATATACACTATAGCCCTTATGGGATCCTGGACGAAGACAGAGGGTCCGTGAGGCGTAGCTAAGTAATAAGCTAATCCCTGTACTGGGACTACGCTCCCGCTGACGGGATCCGCTTCGTACCTCCCCAAGAAGTCCACTAGGTACTTAGCCCATCCGCTAGTCTCGGAGCCCAACCTGGACCAAGCTATCTTAGCCAATATATCTATATCCCCTAAGAGCGCTGAGGCGAATATTATGGGGACGTTGCTCACGTAAAGGAGCCTTATCGGGTACCTAGTCCTCAAGCCGCCGTAGAGAGAGTGGGCTATAGAGATATTCACCCTAACTTCGTAAGCCCATATGACTGCTATGAAGACTACGAATGTCGATATCAAGCCGACTAGCCCAGGGAGGGAGCCCCTGTATATCGCTCCAACGCCCTCGGTTATTAAGGCCGGTATAACGCCCACATACCTCTTTGTAGTAGGCTCTATCTTAGGTGAGAACATAGACCATATCGCTTCTTGAGCGACCCCCGCTAATATGAAGAGACTTATACCGCTCCCTATCCCCCACTTCGCCACTAAATCGTCTAACATCATGAGGAGAAACGAGCCCAGCGATAATTGAGCTATCACTATCAACGCTTGTTGAGTCGTGAGATTGCCGAACCTCCCCCCTAGAGTGTAAGCCGATACCTCAAATAATATGAAGAATATAGCCGCAACCCTCTGAGCCTCCTGGAAGAACTTCCTATCATCAGGATCTGTCAGATCTAGTTTGACGATCTTACTACCCACTAGGAGCTCTAAAACTATGCCAGCTGTGACTATAGGGCCTATCCCAAGCTCAACTATGCTACCTTGAGCGCCAGCGAATATCACCCTTATCTGAGCGAGGTAGTCGAGGCCCCCCCTAGGCGCACCGTAGATAGGTACTTGCGTTAAGAAGTAATACACTATGAGAGCGAGAGCCGTCCAAGCGAGTTTCTCCTTTAGAGTCGGCGCTCTCTCTGGTCTCTCTACCTCTGGTATTCCCTTATTCATCTTAGAGATTATCTGCCTAACTAAGCTCATCCGAACCCCCCTCCACTAATATGACCCCGCCACCTATACTCTCTAGCTTGCTCACAGCGTTCTTAGATGCTTTCTCAACTTTAACTAACAGGGGTTTGCTCACTTCCCCTCTCCCGAGCAGTTTATTGTAACCGATCTCCCCGAGATCGAGCTCTATCCTCCCGTCCTCGAGTTCCCTAGCTAATCCGGAGCTGAGGAGATCTGGGAGCATCTTATCTAGATCAGCTAAGTTTATACTCCTGATCTCCCTCCTGACAGCTCTAGGCCTCTTGAACCCCCTCCTCCCCCTCCCGAAGTAATCAGGTTCATACGCTGTGACCCAAGTCCATAAGTGCTTCTTCGTCCCGGCCATACCGAAGCCTCCTCTCCTCCCGCTCCTCCTATGTTGCCTCTGCAATCCGTATCCATGGAGCCTCGAGCCCCTCATCTTCCTCGATCTCTTCCTCCTCCTGGGTATGCTCATCATATCATCCTCCTGATAAGCGTATTTATCTCCTTCCCTCTATATCCTAGCTCCCCTCCATCGCTCCAAGCCCTCTTAGTCGTCCTCTTGAAGCCTCCCTTAGGTGGATGGAGCCTGAAATATGGTTTCATCCATCCTAGCTTATGTAAGTACACTCTCTTGCTGAGAAGAGCTTCTGCTAGCTCTTCTATACTCGAGAAGTCTGTGTTACTAGAGAGCCACTCATCGCTCAAGCTCCCACCCATCTTGAGCTCGCCCCTCTCCTTGAGGAGCGTTAAGAGAGTGGGCTTGTCTATCTCACCGTAAGTAGAGTAGTCCTTCACTTTATGGAGCATGCCTCTGTAGGAATCCGTTAGAGGGACTAAAGTCGCCCAGAACTTCCTACGTAAGTGCAGCATCTCCAGAGTTCTCTTTATCTCAGGTCTCACGTCAACTCTACCCCTTATCCTGACTACTGCTATCAGAGGTACCTCCTCCAGACCGACCACCTCCGGGCGCGCCCGCCATCGTGCGCCCCGCGCCTAACGGGCGCGCTCCACTGGAATCAGTCCCTCAGTTTAAAAAAGAGATAGTCAGCCCCTCCAGTCCTGGGGGAGGTTCATAGTCAATAATTTGCGTAGAGCATCATGCAATGCGAAAGCGTAGTTCATCCTATTCCTAGTATGACCTCTGGAGAATACTCTGACATCCTGAAGTCCCCCTAGCCCGAGGACTATCTTAGCTGTCTCATTCCCGACTATCCCCAGCTTCCTAGGGGCTGGGAAGAGGGTCACTCTCACGGACCCAGATGAGCCGGTCACAGTAGCGGCTATTGAGTGAGGCCTCCCGCAACCGCACTCCCAAGAACCGCACCCCTTCCTAACTTTGATCAAGTTGAGCTTAGCGTTCCTCACTGCATCAGCTAAAGCTATATTGAACTCCTTCCCCTTGCCCTTGCCCACGCCCACGTAATTCATCCCGTCGCCCACAGCAGCAACTACCCTCAGTTGAGTTAACTCACCAGCGTCAGTCTGCCTCTGAACTCTTATGACCTCTACTACTTCCTCCTTGATCCCTGGGACGAGTATATCGACTATCTCAGGCTCCTGAATCGGTATGCCTCTCCTCAGTATCTCCTCGAGGCTCTTTATCTTACCCTCAGCTACTAAGCGACCCACCCAAGTCCTCGGCACCCACTCCCTCTCTATCTCAAACTCTTCATGCATCTAGATCACCTCCACCATCCCAATTTTAATCGTTACTTAACGCCGCTATCCTCCCTAAGACACTCTCAAAAGCCTCGGGTATGCCCTTGGGATCCGCCCCCCTCCTGAGGTAATCTGAGAATTGTCTCTCTAGGGCCCCTTCTTCCTCTAATTTCTCCGCGAATGAGACTATATGCTCCCCTCTTATCCTGCCCTCATCCGGTAGGATCTCGGGTGAGTGAGGCACGTTTATACCAGCATCCAGCACTCCCTTCAAGGCTGCGTAGAGCCTCGATCCCTTCGTCGATGAGAACCTACCTATATCTAAGACAGCTTCCACGATACCGGCCTTCTTGGCCCTCATAGCTGCTAGATATCCAGTCAAATATGCTGCTGGGAGGTTCTTTCCTCCATATGGCCATCCATACTTCTCCAATTCCTTAGAGAAAGCGTAAGCTATCACTTCATCACCTCCCTCTCTGAACTTGACGAACTGCACTATTATATACCTATTCGTCCTCCTCACGACGACCCTCGGCTTCCTGCTCTTTAGAAGGGCTAATCTCTTCACATAATCTGTCTTTCCCTCCCTCCTCCTTCTGAACTTCACTTTATATCTACCGGATCTAGCCAAAGAGCTCACCCCCTAGTTACATGAGCCCTGAGCTGTGAGACGCTGTTGAAACTCGCTAGCTTATCATAAAGCTCCCTGTATTCCTTATTGCTTATCAATCCCTGTTCTTTCATCCTCCTCAGTTCCCTCCTCAATGCCCTTATCTTCCTAACCCATCTCCTCTTCCTCGGGAGCCTTGAGTACTTGCCACCCTTCCTGCTACCGGGTCCCTTCCTCCTGGGCTTCTTCCTCGCTCTACTAACGCCTCTCTTCTGCAGTATCTCTATAGCCCCCGATTTTATCAATCTCCTTATATCAGCTCTAGTCACAGCTTCAGAGACCAGATCTATCTTCTCTGGATTTATCCTGACTCTATCCAACCCAACTCCCGCTACCTTGGCAGCGAGCTTCCTCTGATACTCTAGATCCATGGGCATCCCCCTCAATTAGCTAGTTTCAAACCCAACTTCGATGCCTCCTCTCTGATGATGCTCCTCTTCCTCTCCCCCACTGTATGGGCTATGTAAACTACCACGCTCTCCCTCTCACTCGATAATTTCCTCAGTTCATCTAAGTTATGGACTATAGCTACCCTCCTGCCGGAAGGATGGAGCCCCCTTATCTCATCAGGGTTCTTGTAACCTATGTTAGGTTGCTTGGGCCTGCTCTTCAACTTCAACCTCTGTTTATTGTCTATTCCTCTAGGCCTCCTCCAGCTCTTAGTAGCTCCTAATTTCCAATATAATGCTAGATTGAGGAACCTCGGTTTCTTCTTCTTGAGTTTCTTGAGAATCTCCTTCATATCTTCCTCCATCTCACCTCACCACGTAAATACCGTCCATGAAGACCCTCGGGTCCTTCTTCCTTATCTTAGTAGCTAGCCTTATATTAGCTGCAGTCTGCCCTACGTCCTCCTTAGAGATCCCCTCTATGTATATCCTATCTCCCTCAACTCTGACTTCAGTATCCCCTACTATCTTCGCGTACCTCGGCATCTTCTCCCCCAGGAAGTTAGATATCTTCACGAGCTTCCTCTCCTTATCTACTTCGACTTTCATCGGGAAGTGAGCGTAAACTATCACCATCTCCTTCCTGAAGCCCTCAGTAACTCCCTTCATCATGTTCCTTATGTGAGCTCTCACAGTGCCCAAGTACGCTCTATTGAACTTCCTCCTCCCATAAGTCCTCACTTTGACCTTCCCTCCCTCAACTGAGAGCTCTATTATCTCGCTGTTGAATTCCTTCTCTAGAGTCCCCCTAGGACCGGAGACCCTTATCTTACTCCCATCTAATTCCACTCTCACGCCATCGGGTATGGGGACCTCGGACTCTAGGGCTAATGTCACCACTCTGGGGTACCTCATCAGATCACCTCAGTAGCAATAAGCTATCAGAACTCCCCCTATTCCCCTCTCCTTCGCCTCCTTATGTGTCATGATCCCCTGGTTCGTTGAGACTATTATCAAGCCCACGTTCTCAGCCGGGAGGTACATCTTCTCCCACTTCTGGAATTCGCTCACTTTGACTGGGTATCTAGGTTTTATCACACCGGCCTTATTTATCCTGCCGTTCAACCTCACTATATACTTCCCGAACCTACCGTCATCGACGTACTCGAAATCATCTATGTAACCGTGCTCCTTCAATACCTTCAGGACCTTCCCTATAAGTTTAGAAGCTATGTTTATCACGACTTCCCTCTTACCCAGCATCGAGCCGTTAGTGAGCGCGCTCATGGCATCAGCTAGGGGATCGAGTCTAGTCATGAGCACCACCTACTCGTACTTCTTCCAACCCATCAGGGGGGCTACCTCTAGGAAGCAACTCCTACAGAGGTAGAGGCCGTACTTCCTGATTATACCGTACCCCACTCTCCCGCACCTCCTACAGACGTAAGCACCCTTACCCTTCGTCCTGACCTTCTTCTTCTGTTTCGCCATTCCCATCACCTACTCCTCTTCATGGACTACCTGCAGATTTAAGTACTTCTCAGCGAATAGGATCGACTCAGCTTTGCTCAATCTGTGCCTGAGCGGGATCCTCCTCCTCTCTATCCTCCTTCTAGCTATCCTATAGCCAGCTCTCCCCATTGTGACTATGACGTCCATCCCGAATATCCCTATATCAGCTCTGTACTTCACCCCTGGGATATCTATGTGTTCCTTTATCCCGAAAGCGAAATTACCGAATTCATCGAAAGAACTCGCTTTTATCCTCCTCCCCACTGCTTCAGCTACTCTATCTAGGAGCTCAACTGCCTTCTTACCTCTCACAGTCACTGAGACAGCTATAGGTTCCTTCTTCCTTATTCCAAACTCCCTTATCGTCCTCTTAGCCCTCCTCTCTACTGGTTTCTGACCAGTCAGTTCCTCTAAGACCTTCCCAGCTCTCTCCAAGACTTCTCCGCTCCTACCGACAGCTATATTGAGAGTCACTGCCATCACTCTAGGTATCAGCATCGGGTTGCTCTCCCATCTCCTCAGTATCTCCTCCCTCTGGTCCTCCATCCGATCACCTCAGCTTTAGCAAGGGCCTCTCCTTACCTACGACTATCAGATTTTCCTTCACTCCCCTGTAAGAGAGCTCAGGGTCCTCTATATCCCTCATCTCTATTATCGTCCCCATCCCCTCGATCCTACCGATGCGGCCCGCCATCCTACCCTTAGTCACGAGCGCTAAGGAGCCCAATTCGAACTTCAAATGATCTAACACCTTCTGAGAGGGGACTTCTATCAGTAGGGAATCCCCCGGTTTTACTTCCCTCCCATCTAAGAGGAAGTTCCTACCGTCGTGAGATGTGAGTTGTATCCTCCCCCCTCTCACAGTCCTCTTCCCTATTATCTTCACTAACTTCATCCTGCTCTCAGATTGGGGTATCTCTATCAACTTCAGGAACTTATGGGGATCGGGCACCATCCTGTAGTTCACTCCGATCTCAGGAATCGATATAACGTCCATTAACCCCACTTGGAACTTGTAATCGTATCTAGGCTTCCCGTCCACTAATATCTTCTTCATGCTTATTATCCTCTTAGCCTCCCTAGCAGTAGTAGCTAGCTTCAAGACGTCCCTTATTATCAAGAGGAGGGGGATCCCCTCGTCTATAGCGTGAGGACCTGGGCTCGGCTTGACGACCCATACCCTCTCCTTCTTCGCTACTGGATAATAACCTGGAGCTGCTAGTCTCTTCAAATGCCTAGATCCACCCATTTTGCCCATTTCACTCACTCTCCTCTACTACTTCCTCTAATTTCACCCCTTTCCTCTCTAATAACCTCTTCCTAACTTCATCCTTGAGATATAGCTTCGTTATGACTACCTTAGAGGGATGTATGGGCACTGGGACCTCGGTCCCATCGGCCCTCCTCCTCACTATCCCTTTTATCGCGATCCTGTACCTCTTCCTATCTACTGATATCACTTCACCCTCAGTGCCCTTATAATCCCCCCTCACTACTTTTACCCTATCGCCCTTCCTTATGGGGAGCGACCTTATCCCGTACTTAGCCCTCAGCTCATCAGAGAGAGGGGCTGACATTATCTTCCCCCTATGATGTAGTGGCGCGTTGTAAAGGTACTTCCTCTGCTTGCTCGGTTTATGCGATTTTACTCTCTTCATGCGATCACCTCAGACAACTTGAGCTGAGATAACGCTCAAGCTAGGCCATCTCTCAATAGCTTCCTTAGCTATCGGACCCCTGAACTCAGATCCCTTAGGCGTACCGTCATCGTTGACTAGTACAGCAGCATTATCCTCGAATACCACCCACTGCCCGTTCTTCCTCCTGTAAGGCATCCTCTGCCTCACTACTATAGCCTTGAAGGGTTTGTGCATGAGATCGTACTTCCCCCTCTTCACTACTACTGTAACCATATCCCCGACGCTCGCAGTAGGCACTCTGTCCTTCCTCCCCTTATAACCGTGGACACCGATTATCATGAGTAGTTTCGCTCCAGTATTATCAGCGCACTTCAGCCTAGCCCTCACAGGGAGGCCTCGAGTTATCTTGGGCTTTACACCCTCTACCTTCCTCCTCCTCGCTACCTTTGACATAGGCCCTCATCAGAGCTAGCGGGGATCACGATTTAAAAATGTGATCTGAAGCCCCTCACTGGAGAGCATTAGCTCGCAGTATCTATCGCGATCCTCCCTAACATCAGCACATTACAGCTGGCTTGTTTCCCTTCGACAAGTTCCAGAGCTTTCTCGGGACATCTAACTTATCGGGAGAGTAGGAAGAGGCTATAAACGCTTCTTGAAGGTTCCATCTACTTCTCAGCTCTCTATAGGCCTTCGGACAGGGGCCCGGGGATTCTTGAGCATAGAGAGCCCTCTATATCACATCAACGATTTCAAGATGGATAGAGCCTCCTCCCTCACATCCTCTATACTCCTCGATGCATCTATCGATATCAATTTCCCCTTCCTCCTGTAGTATTCGAGGAGAGGCTCTGTCTCCTCCCTGAATACATCTAATCTCCTCAGTATCTTATCGTAGCAATCATCGACCCTCTGATATAGCCTTCCCCCACAAGAGCACTTCCTTATGTCCTCTGGGGGATCGTAGAATATGTTGTAAGTCCTACCGCATCTCTCACAGACGAGCCTCCCCATCATCCTCCTGAGCACTATGAGATCGCTCACATCGAAGTATATGACAGCATCTAACTCCATATTTCTCGACGAGAGGAAGGAATCCAACCATTCAGCTTGCTCCAAGTTCCTAGGGAAGCCATCTAGGATGAAATCCTTCAAACGCTCTATCCCCCTCTCGAGGACGGTATAGACGATTTCATCCGGGACGAGCTTCCCCTCGCTCATGTACCCCTTTATGATGCTCCCCAGCTCTGATCCGGAATCCACTTCCCTCTTGAGCAGATCGCTCATCACTATCCTCGGGATTCCGAGTTCCTTCGATAGGAACTCTCCCTGAGTACCCTTCCCAGCCCCGGGCTTACCGAGTAACACTAATCTCAAGGGTCGCACCGCTCCCAACTATGGGACTGAATGTTAAAAATTTGACTGATTGCCCAGAGCCCGCTGCGTAGACTCAGCCGATCATTAGAGATCTGGCTAGCAGCAATATCTGAGGTGATAAGAGCTTTCAGACCGTCTGCTTAAGCTTAAATATGTCAACCGTAAGGAGGGATGATGACGAAAGTCGGGAGGATTAAGAAGATAAGAGTGAGAGTGGGTTGGATAAGGGGAGTCTCCCGTGGCCGTGAGAGTGAGGCTGAGGATAGAGAGAGGGGATGTAGTTAGGGAAGTCGTAGCTCTCGTCAATAGCGGGTACGAAGCCGATACACCGCAACTGATGTTACCAGCAGTATTAGCTAAGGAAATGGGCCTCTGGCCTCCCCCTCCTGATGCGAGAGAGGAGCTCTTCGATACTGCAGGAGGTCCTGTCAGGGTGTGGATCTTGAGATCGGCTGCTAAGATCAAGGCGGTAGCTGAGGACGCTGAATCAGGGCCAGTTGAGGCCGATATAGTGATATCACAACTCATAGATGAGCCCCTGATCAGCGATGTCCTAGCTGGTAAGCTCAGCATAGCTGTCGAGGATTTCCTAGAGGGACTCTGGAGGTTCAGGTGGGAGCCCACTGAGAGAGTGAGGAGGAGTGAGAGGGCTAGGAGTTGAAGGGATTTCTCCCAGCGATAAATCCCTTAGCTCTATCCCATCGAATCTAATCAGTAGAACTCTTTATCATCTCTCGAGATCTCTTCAATGGGGAGAGGTCATCTCTTACTGATACCTCAGAGAGCCCAGTCGAGCTCCCGATGGAAACTCTATTAAGGCCGTGATTATCGTAAAAAGTATGCCCAGCCTCTCCGAAGACGAGGGTATGCTGCTCTTCCTGATGGATCTCGTCAGGATAGATACTAATGCATCGGAAAGAAGGAATTATTGGGAGATAGTTAACTTAATAAGGGATAAGGCTGAATCAATAGGGATGAGGACTCATATTCAGGTTTTTAAAGATGAAAGGGGAGATTTACCTAATTTAATAGCTTGGAAAGACCTAGGGGCTGAGAGGAATTTGCTCCTGCTCTCCCATTATGATGTAGTCCCGGCTAAGGGGCCTTGGAGGATCGATTGTATGGAATTCGATCCCTTCGACCCCAAGAGGATCGATGGTAGGATCTACGGTAGGGGAGCTGCTGATGATAAGTCAGCGATAGCTCTCAGCCTCTCAGCTTGCCAGATCGTAATGGAGAGAGGGGAGGCTGAATACAACCCGATAGTAGCCGTAGTCGGTGATGAGGAAGTCGGAGGGACTGGTGTCGTAGCTTTGGCTGATAGAGGGTTTGATGAAGCCGGGATACATCCGGATGCTGTCGTAGTCATAGATGCCGCCCCCGATTTCATCGGGATAGGGGCTAGCGGTGTCATACATGGAGATATAATAGTCAGGGGAAGGAGCGGACATGCTGGGAGGCCTTTCTCAGCACTGAACCCTATTAACGTAGCTATAAAGCTAGCGGATGAACTCCTGACTGGGTTCTCCCAGGTACATGCGATGAAGTTATCTAAGGTACCCTCTCCCCCAGGCTCCCCCGTCCCGAAGCTATGGGGTAGGTTCAGTATAACTAAGATAGAAGCGGGGACTCAGCACAACGTCATCCCGAGCGAAGCTACAATAGGCTTCGATATAAGGTTCGTACCCGATGAGGACAAGGAGGAAGTTATAGAGAGGTTCAGAGCAGCATTGAGCGCTGCTTCATGTAAGGTAGGGGCTGATGTAGAGTTGAGGATAAAGGATACAGCTAATCCCGGTTGGATGGTCGATCCTGATGGAGATTTCGTTAAGGACGTCCTGAAGAGTTATGAGAAGCACTTCGGATCTAGTATTATAGCTGGATCCTTAGGGGGGAATGATGGTTTCGTTTTCGCGAGGAGGGGGATTCCTACTGTCTCCTTGGGGACTATAGAGATCGAGAGTAATGCCCATGGGGAGCTAGAGAACGTCAGAGAGGATATAATGTTGAGAGTGAGGGACACTATAGTGGATCTTCTCACTTGATTATGAACCTAGGGGGGTCTATCCACTCGCTCCCGCACTTCGGACATCTGCTAGGTTTCCTAGGTTTCTTGAGGTCTTTGAAAGTGTAACCGCACTTCCTACAGTACGGCGGATCCATCAAGAGAGCCTTACCGTACTTAGCCCTAACGGTCCTAGCTATATGCTCTAGATGATCGTATATCTCCCATGATTGACTAGGATCTATCTCCAAGCTCCTAGCTATCTCATTGACGGAGAGGGGCTCGGATGATGTCATGAGGAGCTCTATTATCCTCTCCCTGAAGCTCAACTTAAAACACCTGGGAGTCTGCCATATCACTCTTTTAATCTTAGCTGAGGATTACAGAGGGATGAAGGAGGAGAAGGAGAGGATAAGGACATACATCTGGAAGCTATTGGAGGATAGGGGTGTCTCGAGGTTCCCGAAGCCCATATTCGGAAGGATACCTAACTTCGTGGGGGCTGAGGAAGCAGCTGAGAAGTTGAGTGAGCAGGAGGAGTGGAAGGAAGCTAGCGTTATCTTCGTGAGCCCTGATTCCCCTCAGAGGCATGTGAGGTATTTAGGCTTAGTTCAGGGTAAGCTAGTGATAATGGCCACCCCAAGGCTGAGGGAGGGGTTTGTCGGCATTTTCTGAATAGTTAACTTTATATAACTCCTCTTAACAATTATTTACATGATGCCTGAAAAGCTACTGACGCTTCAAGAAGCTTGTAGAAGGTTGGGAATACATCCCAATACGCTCAGGAAGTGGGATAAACAGGGGAAGATAAGGGTCGTCAGGACTGTCGGTGGTAGAAGAAGGATACCTGAAAGCGAGCTTGAGCGTCTAATGGGATTTGTAAAGCCTGATGTATCAAAGAAAGCGGCAATTTATGTGAGGGTCTCTTCGCATGACCAAAAGCAGAAAGGTGATTTGGAAAGGCAGAAGCAAAGCCTGCTGGATTACGCAAAATCAAAGGGATACGAGGTTGTTGCAGTTTTAGAAGATGTAGCAAGCGGGCTTAAAGAGGAGAGGGAATCGTTGAGCAAGCTCTTCAATCTTGTTGAGAGGCGGGAGATAGGAGTTACAATAGTGGCTTTTAAGGACAGGCTAACTAGGTTTGGCTTCAGCTATTTGGAGAGGTACTTTTCATCGCATGGTGTTAGGATTGAGGTTGTTAATGGGGAGGAGCCTGAGGACGCTTACCAAGAGCTTGTAGAGGACTTGATAGCCACAGTTACGAGCTTCGCTGGGAAGCTCTACGGCTTGAGGAGCCACAAGT